>DYJV01000121.1 GCA_020722945.1 Candidatus Methylomirabilis sp.
AAGAAGGAGTAGAAGAATCAGAATAAATTTTTTCATGCTGTTTTCTATCCTTTTTGGTTTACTTTGAAGCCTTTACAAGTGCCCAAGATACTTTGCCAGAGTGTTGAAAATCTTTTAGTTTCGAAAATAGCTGTGTAACCTTTTCAACTCTCTCCTGATAACTATTTTTAGGGAAAAGCGATGCCGATTGAGCTGGAATATGAAAAAAATCTATTAGAAAATCTGTATCAATGGGAATTGAGAATGTGGTTTCAGTAAGATTGTGAAAACCAGCTTCGAGAAGCTTTGCTTTACATGTTTCTAAATCTGAGATAACCCTTTTTTTAGGTTTATCAAAATTGTTGAGCTCAAATGCAAGGTCAAAAATGTCTTTACCTTTATCGTCATTTATTGATGGGTAATGTGAAAAACCTATCTTGCCGCCATTTTTGAGCAAGTTGTATGCTGATTTGAACGATGAAAGAGGATCAGGGAAGATAAATATAGCAGCATTATAAAAAACAGCATCGTAAAGTCGTGTGCTATTTTGAGTCAGTTCTGCTATATCCTCACCGTCAGAGACTTTGAGCTCAATATCGGGGTATATTGATTTCCCGTAATTTACCATTTCAGAAGAGATGTCGATCCCAAGAACATCTCCACTATAACAATTTTTGAGCACTGCTGTAGATATTCCGTATCCACAACCAATATCAAGAAATCGCCCATGACTCTCTATATCCATAAAATCTGAAAGCGCTATTGATAGCTTTTCAAAAAATCTATGTTTATTTTCAAATTGAAGATACTTATCCACACTAACTGCAAAATTGTTTTTTACGGTATTTTTTACTTTAAGTTTAAAATCTTCCATTGCACCTCCACGATTAATAACTACAATTTTATTATAGAGTTGTCCCCAATATCAAAAGAGTTGGTTTTGCCCTCTATTGAAACATTCTCACCTAAAAGAGATGAAGATAGAATCATCCTTTCAACTGCTGTATTATTATTGATAATTGAATTGTCAATGATTGAATTGGAAATTTTGGAATTCTCACCAATAGAGACATAAGGTCCTATGACAGAGTTCTCAATATCTACACCTTTATCTATATAAACTGGTGATACTATGACACTATTTTTACATTTATTTGAAAAATTGTTGTTAAAACGTTCAAGGAGGAATTTGTTGGTTTCAAGGAGTGTCTCCCTTGTTCCACAGTCAAGCCAATGCTCAATGGTAGGAGCTCCAAGCTTTAAACCATTTTTTATCATTATTTTGAAAGCTTGGGGGAGATAATATTCCCCCTTTACAACAAGGTTATTATCTATACATTCACATATAGCATCCATAAGAACTTTGCTATCTTTAATATAGTAAAGTCCCACCTGTGCAAGGTTGGATATAGGCTTGTCAGGCTTTTCAACCATATCAACAATTACACCATCTTTGAGAATATTGACACCAAATCTTTTGTAATCTTCAACTTCTTTGGAGTATATGAGTCCATCAAGATTTTTTGATAAAATAGGTATTTGGGATAGATCAGTTATGAACATAGTATCATTAAAAACTATCAGAATATCAGAGCCTACAACCATATCTTTGGCAAGATATACCGCATGGGCAGGACCTTTTCTATCCTCCTGAATAATGTAATTACACTTTATATCGGGATATTTTTTCGATATAAAATCTTTTATCTGATCCCCATTTTCATCTACTATAAAGATAAAACCTTCAATATCTTTTATTTTAAGAAGATTGTTCATTATATGTTCTATGACAGTTTTACCCGCAACAGTAACTAATGACTTTGCACGGGTAAATGTATGAGGTCTTAATCTTGTTCCTTTTCCAGCAACAGGTAAAATAATTTTCATTTTTCCTCCACAACTGATAATTGGAATATAATTCTTTACCGTAAGTCGATTAATATATTTTGAATCAAATAGCAAGTTTTACTTAATCTTTGATAGATGGAAGAGGGTTAGAAGTGCTAATTTTGATGTATATTTTTTGGTTAGAGTAAATTTGGAAATTATATTTTTGTTGGCTTTATTTTATAGTAATAGCACTCTTCACTTTTTTAAGTGTATAAATTTTTCAAAAAGTGCAAACATGCAAACGAATAACTACTCAAGTAAAAATCTCTATTAAATTTTTGTTTGATTCTATCTTTCCCCTTTACCTTCTTTATCTTGATAAGAATATTCCATCTTATCTTCAAAAGTGTTGATATCCACCATACCAGCAGGCAGAGGTTTATTTGAAGGGCGCAAAAGGGAAGTAAATAAACCCTCTTTCCCTCCATATGAATATCCACCATACTGCCCAATTTGTGGATTTTGCTCTAAATGTAAAAAAACACCCCTTTTCTTACCAAGCAATTTTAATATTTTATCAGCTAAATTAGGTTTTGGAATTTTAACTGTCATTATTAATCACTCCTTTTAAGCATTAAAACATAATTCAGGGCAATATAAAAAGACTCTTATACAATTTTAATTTCAAAAAGTTACAAAGAGCGTAAAACTGAAAAATATGAAGCTACTTTATAAAATTATGAATTATGAATGTTGAATTATTTTTTAACTAAAAAATTTGTGGAAAATGAAAATGAGATAAAAACAAAAAACACTCACAATCCGTATTTAGAACCACTTATTCAGATATCTTTCTGTCATCTCAAAACTCCAACCTCTGTCATCTCGAACCTACCGGTAGCCAAGTGTTAGATCTGTTTTTTCAAAGCCATCCTTATCTTGGGGAGTGAGCAGAGTCGAAGCCATATTTCTCCTCACTTTGTTCGTCGAAATGACAAAAATATAGTTTGTCACTATAATTTAAATTTTGAACCTTGAATTCTATCTTTCCTTCAGCTATCAGCACTTCAGCCTGTCCTTCTGGGAGGTGGACAGCGAAGCTGTACGATGATTCCCCTCTACTCAAGGGATGGCAACGTTAGGTGACGGGGTGGTCTTTTCTTTTCCCACAGTCTTCAACCTAATTTCTTTGACTGAGCAGAGCCGATCTAACCTACCCTCCCTATCCTCTCCTCCCTTTCTATCCTTTGTAACTCTTCCATAGATAACCCTGTTAATTCTGAAATCTCATCCATCGACATCTTGCCTGAAAAGATAAGCTGACGGATAATTTCCAATTTCCCTTCCAACTTCCCTGCTAACTTACCTTCTAATATCCCTTCCAATTTACCTTCCAATTTACCTTCCAATTTACCTT
>DYJV01000122.1 GCA_020722945.1 Candidatus Methylomirabilis sp.
TCAGAAATACACCAAACTTGATGCGGGACAGAATGCTCGAATTACCACTGAAACCTCAATGCTTTATACCGCTTGTTACCGGTTCGTGCTTTATTTAATTTGTTCATTGTCATACCTTTTCAGATATGGATTATTAATTTTTATTAATTCAGTCCGATATTTTTTTACAAATGTTTTAAGTTCATTTAGCATTCTTTTTTTATCAAAATTTTCTTCGTGCTTTATGTCTTTAAATGAATGGCAAAGTATGCAAAGGCATTCTAAATTGCTTTCACTATTGTTTGTCTTATCACCATTTTTATGGTGTGTATGCAAATAACGTCTATCTATTAAACTGTCTATTTTGATTCCACAAGATTCACATGTGAAATTCTTTTTTGTACGGTAAGCTTTGCTGATTTTTTGCCAATCACGAGGATATCCAAAAATATCAGTTTCAATATTATCTTCTTCAATTACTGATTTATCAAGTGAATCAAAAAAATCTTCGGTATCTACAATCTCATCAAAAAGTTCTTCACGACATTTAGTACAAAGTTGAAGAGTTTGTTCCTTATGAACTTTTTTTGTATCCCTATCAATTATATCATTGTGTGCGTTATTAGACCAATTATAATAAGTATTAAACATGCCGCTTGTGATAAAATTATCAATGACCGAACATCTTTTCAAATGAAATCGTGAAACATGTCCATACTTTTCAACCCGATAAGTAGGCATATACATATAACCTTTCCATTCATGACCGTCGCGAATTAAATATATACCATCTTCTCGAAACTCTATCTTACCAGCTTCATACGCTTTTTTAAAGTCTGTCCTAATTGATTGAAATCCACTATTGCCATTTATGATTGGGAATCCCCATTCATCAAGTTTTTTGTCTAATTTGTCGAATTTATATAACATTCTATTTTGAAATTTCTTTTAATACCTGCTCAATGAGTGTTTCACTTGTTGTAATTATTCTAAACTCAACTCTTCTTGAAAAATCATTATTTGCTTGTTTGCCTGATAATGCTGTTAATTGCTTGTTGTCATCTAATGTTCTTCCAAATGACAAACCATTTGCAGTTAACCAAAATTGCAAACGCTGTTCATCTTTCGAACTTAAATTCTTATAATAATCCATATTTCTGAAATATTTTAATACCTGAGCTGACCTTAATTGTGATAGCATGATATTTCCAATATACGGGTCGCTATCAAATCTTAATGCAGCAACAGTATCAGTATGACCTTCAATTCTAATTTCCGCAATTTTATTTTTATACTTTTCCTGCATAAGAATTGTAAAATATCGAGGAAGAAATTCAGATAATATCTGAGCGAAATAGGGTCGAATATTCGTTTGACCTGATTCAAAAAGCACTTCGGGATTAGTGAATTTTATTGATAAGTCTTTGTCTAATTCAACCTGCCATTCTTTGAAGTCATCTTTAAATTCATTTTCTAATTCTGCGTATAGTTGCTCTTTTGTTGCCTTAAATTCTTCAAAAATTATATCTCTTTCCTTTTGTTTCTTTTGAACTTCAACAATATAAGAAATGGCAATAAACATAAAAATTACCATTAATCCAGTCATTATATCTGAGAATGAAATCCAATTACTTTCATTACTGCTTCCTTTACCTTTATCAAATGCCATATTTTTTATTTTTATCATAGTTAGCAATAATTCTTTGAATCAATTCGTCAAGATTTTGAAGAGTATTATTCAATCTTTCATAAAATACAGCATTTATTTCTTCAATGTCTTTTGAAAGGCTTTCACTAGCTTTTTTAATTACTTCTACGCCTTCATTAAGTTGTATTTTTGTATTTTTCCAAAACACTTCGTTTATGTCTTTGATTTTATCAATACTTTCTAACCTTGTAAGTAATTTGGCAACACTATCACTAAAATTCATTTGATTTCTAACCCAAGCATTTAGTTTCTCTGTTGTTTCGTCAAACGCTTCTGTATTTTCTTGAAGTGTATCTATCGTTGTAGAAAGTTTTCCAATAATTTCTTGAAACTTGGTATCATCTATCAGAACTTTTTGAAGTTCTTCGATGAGTTTTGTTAAGTGGCTGTTTTCATTTGTTAATTTGGTTGTGTTTTCTGTAATTTCTTTAATAGCTACTGACGAAATTGAAAATTCAGCAGAAACTTCTTTAAATTGATTTGTCAATGAGATAATCATCTCTTTATTTTCAAGTTGCCATTGATTCATTCGCTGTACGCTATTATTTAACTCTTTGAAGTTTTCTTGAACAAGTTTTTCGATTAATGCAGACATTTGAGCATTAAATTGTTCAGTAGCATTTTTCATAACTTCGACTAATGCTTCTGTATTGTTTTTAGCTAAAAGTTCTGAAAATTCATCAAATTTTTGCCGTATAAGTTCATTGTTCTTGTTCATTGATTCAATAATCCAATCAATGTTTTTCTTGTTGTCTTTGGAATATTCGTTCTGTTCTGCTCTTAACTTTTGTATTTGTGTCAACAAGCTTGTTTCTCCATCACCACCAAGTGCTAATTGAACTTTCTCTAAGGTTTTATTTTGAATATCTTGTTTATTATCAAACTCAGTAAACTGATTTCTGAGCTTTATTATTTGAGTAGAGATACTATCATCTGTTTCACCAATAAGGGATTCGTTAAGTAATAGCAAATTATCATTTGATTTTTTATTTCCTTCCTTTAATAATAATGTTATTTCCTGCAAAGCAGCAAGTTCATCAGTAGGTTTCGGTGGTGATTTTTGTTCAACCCCATGCAGTATAATTTGAGAGGCCTTGCCAAAAATTAAAGAAAGTACTATACCCCAAATTGAAGTAGAAAAAGCTGTTTTCATCCCTTCCAATAGTGTTGGGATGCTTTCTGTAATTTTATTTACATCGAAATGTTGTAGTCCGAAATAAATACCTACAAATGTTCCTAATACCCCAAGTGTAGTGAAAACTGTCGGAATTGATTCATATACATAATTAATTACTTTCTTCTGAGTCCAAAGACGATGAATATAATAAATTGAGAAAAGTGTCCAGCCGATTATTAGACTGTAAATTACAATTGTGTATGTAGCCATATTAAATAAATTGATTCAAAATTATCACTGTCATTACTTGGTTTGATTGTCTCAATATGTTGCACTGTCTTTTTTTAGCATTGGCGGTAAC
>DYJV01000123.1 GCA_020722945.1 Candidatus Methylomirabilis sp.
ATGATGACATAGAGCTAGTAAATAGCATAAAAGAATCAAAAGTTTTAGAACATAATCCAGATTACTTTTGGGATACTAATTGGAAACAAAACTATATAAACTTTATAGAAAATACAATAGGAATTAAGAATGGAAAATATTGATTTAGCAGATAATGTAATAAATAAAAAAAATATCCTAATCATATCAGTGTACTATCCACCGATACAATCAATAGCAAGTAACAGATTGTATTCATTTGCCAAATACCTAGACAAAACAAAATACAATATCCATGTGCTAACAGTGGATGAGCCTGGAGAGTATGTAAATGACTTGGATGGAGTGACTATTCATAGAGTTAACAATTCTTCATTTTTTAAACCATTTTTATTTGAAAAAAGAACAAATAAATTTGTTCATTATGCAAAAGTGATACACAATAAGTTTGTAAATTTCATAATTGATGAACAATACGCTGGCTGGATTAAGGGCAGTGTGAACTATATAGAAGCGTTATCAAATGATATAAAATTTGATGTTATAATTTCATCTTTTGCTCCAATCGCTACTCATAAAACAGCATTGGTGCTAAAAGAAAAATATCCAAATATAAAATGGATTGCTGATATGAGGGACGAGATGAGCCTCAATCCCTATATAAGCAAGAAAACAAAAAGCAAACTTGAAACATATGAAAGAAAAATATTAAACTCTTGTGATGCCTTGACATCTGTTTCCAAGCCTATACTGGATGAATTTAAAAATATGACTCCCAGAACTGACATTATATTCAAGGAAATTAGAAATGGATATGATTTTGATATAATAAACACAAAGACAAATAATAATAAATTTACTATAGTTTATGCCGGCAATTTCTATGGAAGCAGAAATCCATCAAACTTTTTAGATGCCTTGGCAAGTTTAATGGAACAAGGATTGATAGAAAACTTTGTGGTTAAATTCATAGGAGTTAAAACATATTTTGATATACCAAAGATTTTGATAGATAGTATTTTGATTATTAAAACACTCGCTCATCGTGATGCAATAATTGAAATGCAATTTTCTGATGCCTTGCTGTTAATACATCCAAATAACGGTAGAAAGGGGGTATTCACTGGAAAGCTTTTTGAATATTTAGCGACACTAAAACCAATTATTGCCCTTGTTGATCCAGATGATGTTGCAGCAGCATTGATTAAAAAGAGTAGATGTGGCTATATAGCTGATCCGGAATCTATAGATGAAATACAATTAGCGATATTAAGTGCTTACAGAAGATGGAAAGATAATCTTGAGAATTTGGATATTGATATAGATATTATCACAAAGCATCATCGAAGAGAACAAGCAAAAAGATTAGAATTATTGATTGAGGAGTTGATAGATGAATGATTTAAAGAGAATGGAAGATTTTTATGCACAAAAGGATAAACAAGCTTGGTCGATATTTGGTTGTTATCCTTTTTTCCTTGATTGTAAACAAACATACATCATGAGAAAAATTTTAGAACATAAAGCCAAAGATAATAATCGACTATTAGATATAGGAGCAGGTGAAGGTAATTTTATTTTAAAAATGATTTCTTTTGGATTTATTCCTAAAAATATTACTGCAATTGAGTATTTGAAAGATAGAGCTAATGTGCTAAGAAAAAAGTTGTCAGACATAAAAATCATTCGTGATGATTTTCTAAATGTAGAGCTTGATAATAGCTATGATGTAATAACCATTATGGCAGTTTTGACTTCCATCACAGACAATGAGATACGATATAGGTTGTTTGAAAAATCATTAACTTATTTATCAAGTGGGGGTGTGCTGGTGCTGTATGATTATTTTGATGATAATGAAATTTTTATAACTCAAGATTATAGAGCTGTTTCTTTACAAAAAATTGAATTATTAGCCAAAAACTACAAGATTCAGACCTATAAAAGAGTATATATCAAATCTAAGTATGCTAAAGGACTTTGTATGATTGGACTTCAGTCATTGATACCATTATTGGAATCTCTAAAAATATTCAATGACAAATATCATTTTATTGTGATAACAAATGAAAAATAAATATTTACTACTCTCAGATGCAAAAAGTCCACATACGCTCAAATGGGTCAAAGAGTTAGTGAAATATTATGATATTTATATAGTAACTTTAAATGGTTACGATGATGAACTATTAAAATATATAACAAAAGAAAAAATATATTCATTAAATGAGAGTGTAAATAGAGAAGGTGGGAATATCAAATTATTATTAAAGTTTTTTGAGATAAATAATATTGTGAAAAAGTTGAAACCAATCTATATAAATGCTCATTATCTATCTAGTTATGGAGTTATTGGAGCTTTTCTAAAGAAAAATAATCAAAATATAAAACTAATTCAATCAAC
Source organism: Candidatus Methylomirabilis sp. (assembly GCA_020722945.1). Taxonomy (GTDB): domain Bacteria; phylum DYJV01; class DYJV01; order DYJV01; family DYJV01; genus DYJV01. The sequence continues at coordinate 2,384 of DYJV01000123.1, forward strand.
TTGGGGTACAGATATACTTGTAACACCACATGATAACTATATAAGACTTTTATTTGCACGATTTGCACTAAAAAATGCTGATCTTATAACCTCTGATTCGCTATTTATGAGTGATGAAATAAATAAAATATACAATAATGATAAAACTATAACTTTCCCTTTCGGTTTGGATAAACGGATTGATAAAAAAATAAAATATACCAAAGATAAATTTTTGATATTTTCAAATAGAGCATTGAGTAAAAATTACAATATTGATACTATCATAAAATGGTTTGCTACTTTGGATAATAGATATAAACTGATCATAGCAAATGATGGAAACATGAAAGAAGAGCTGATGTATTTAGCCAGTCAATTAGGTGTATTTAACAGGATTAAATTTGTAGGGTTTCTGTCTGCAAAACAGCAAGCATATTACTATAAAAAATCAAGTTATTATATATCCATTCCAAGTTCAGATTCGACAGCTGTTTCACTTTTGGAAGCAATGAGTTTAGGTTGTTATCCAATAGTTTCAAATTTACCAGCTAACAGAGAGTGGATAATAGATGGCTTCAATGGAGTTTATTTCTATCACGGTATGCCACTTGAAAATAATATTGAAGATGTAATTGAAATAAATCAAACTATTATAAATAAGAAAGCTATATTTTCAGAAAATATAAAATATTTTATAAAAATATTGGATAAAAAATGAAAATACTAACGATACTAGGTGCAAGACCACAGTTTATAAAAGCAGGAAGC
>DYJV01000042.1 GCA_020722945.1 Candidatus Methylomirabilis sp.
AGTAGAGGGGAATTGGCCAGACCACCCAGAAGAACAGCCGTAAGTTTTCAGCTTGTTCTTATTTTTTCAGCTAATGAAGTATCTTTAATGATTTTAAAAATGTAAAATTTTTGTAAAAATTTCTGTTTTTATTTGATTTTAATTTTAAAAAAATATATTTTTATAATCAAACTATGCAAGTTGTGTATATTTGTGTTACAAATAGCCAAATTGCTTATTTACTATCTTAGCTATAAATTATTTTTAAACAAGGAGGGGATAATGGAAATTTATCTTATCAGACATGCTCATGCTTTGGAGAGAGAGGATTGGCAAGGTGAAGATATTGCAAGACCCCTATCGAAAGAGGGTATAGAGAGAGCTAAAAAAGCGTTCAAAAGATTTGCAAAGATTTTTAAACATCCTGAAGTCATAATATCTTCTCAGGCTGTAAGAGCTGTTGAAACAGCAAAAATCTTACAAAAATATATTGACAAAGAGATAATTTTCAACCAAGAGATCAATCCTGGTTCTGATACCAGCGGCTATCTCAATATCATTGAATCAATAAAAGATAAAAATATCATTGCAATAGTTGGTCATGAGCCTACCATCTCCTCTTTTGTATCAGAATACACCTCTGATAATAAGTTGGATCTTGTATTCAAAAAAGGTTCAATATGCCATTTGTCTGATAGAACCTTGCTCAACTTTATTCAGCAGAAGTGTCTATTATAATGATTCTACTTTATGGCAATGTAAATTTTGATACTAAATTTGATTTTGCAGATTTTAATTTTAAAGAGATATCTTCTACCAAAAGTATCCCTATATCTCTAAAAGATAGTTATGATAATGCTATAGTTAATCAGAGCATTGTGTATCTGTATATTAACAGAAAAAATTTAATTTTTGATTTGTCAGATTTCTCTATAAAAGAGAATATTTCTATTGAAGATTTAATTTATCCAAGAAAATTAATTACTTTTTACAGTAAAAATCTAACCTACCAGCACTACAATGTCCTTGATAAAGATGAAAAAGTTACTCTGTCGCTCTTTAAGTTTAAGATTGTTTCTGATAAAAATATCGAAAATTATACATTTATTTTGCTGATACCCAAAAAGGGATATGAAGAGGAGAGCAAAGCTCTTGCTTCCTTACTTGAATCAAATGGATTTGAAATCCTTGATTCTGTTAGTATAATTAATCTATTCTCAAAATTAAGAATTATCAATAATTATAAATCAAAAATCATTAACCCTTTTCGTAAAAAAGATAACATATATATATCGTTGCAAAAGATCTTTTTAGGGGAGATAGAAATCCTCAAAAGTAATATACATGGTGTTGTCAAGGATATTGATACAGAGTTCCTTCACGATTACAGAGTTTCAATAAGAAGATCAATGTCAATTTTTAAAGATTTTAAATATCTATTTCCTAAAGAAATTTATTTAGTAAATAAAGCATTTTTATCTAATATTTTTAAATTTACCAATAATCTCAGAGACCTTGATGTTTTTCTACTTTTTTTGCATAATTACAAAGATGGTGATATCGATATCAAAAGTATCGAGAAAACTGTAAAGGATAAAAGGGGTGAAGCCCTTGGAAATGTCAAAGTTTTCTTTAAATCTGATGAGCATAAAAAATCACTATCGAAGTGGGATATGTTTGTAAATAAAGGTTTGATTGATATCATGAGAAATGCGGAGAATTTTACAGTCAAAAAAAGTGTTAAAAAAGTTCTTAAAAAGAAAATTAAATTTCTAAAAGAGTTAAATATAGATTACGATAATATCTCTAATGAGGAGCTTCATAGTATCAGAATATTGTGTAAACATTTCCGTTATATAGCTGAGCATTTTCAATCAATATTCAATGATGAAGCCTCTCATAACTTCATAGAGACAATGAAAAATTTTCAAGATTATCTTGGTAAAAATCAAGATATATCGTTTCAAATTAATATGTTGAATCTGCTCAAAGAAATGACTCCATCAAATGATATCGAGACCCTCATACTTAAAAAGATAGTTGAAAGAGATAACAATCTATCACTTTTTTCTGAATATTACCAAAAATTTCAAGAAGAGCTGAAGTGCATCAAGATAAAGGAGATACTAAAGTAGTGAAGATTGTGACTGTTTATTCATCAAAGGGTGGAGTTGGGAAGACTACTACATCTGTTAATCTTTCATATCTTTTTGCTACGGACAAATGCCGGACTTTACTGTGGGATCTTGATCCCCAAGGTTCTGCTTCATTTTATATGAGAGTCAAACCTACCCTTGAAAAAAGTATCGATAAAGTCTTAAAAAGTTTCAAATCGATTGACAAAAGCATAAAAGAGAGTGATTTTGATAATTTATTCCTACTGCCTTCAGATTCATCTTTGAAAAATATAGATTTTACTATTGATGATATGAAAAAGCCCTCCAAAAAACTTGAGAAAACTCTTTTTCAAGGTGAGAATTTTTTTGATCTTATTATAATAGATTCACCTCCCGGATTTTCTCTGCTCAACGAATTACTCTCAAAAGTCTCTGATATGATATTAGTTCCGGTTATCCCTTCAACATTATCAATAAACAGCCTCAAACTGATAAACGATTTTTTAAAAGAGTGCAATATTAATATTGAGAAGGTTTATCCTTTCTTTTCAATGGCTGATATTAGGAAAAAGATGCATAAAGATATTATAAATGAGTATATCGATGATTTTAAAATAAAGACAATCATTCCGTATAACTCTATTGTTGAGCAGATGGGAATACATAGAACTCCTATGCCATTTTTCTCACCAAATAGTAGTGTCACTAAAAAATATATCAATTTAAAAAAAGAGTTGGAAAGGGCTATCAAAATATGAATATTGCTGTTTTAGATGTTGGGAGTAATTCTGTAAAAGTTGAGATATCCAAAGTAGAAGATGGGCATTTTGAATTAATTGAAGATTTTAAAGAGCTACTTAGGCTGGGAGATGATGTTTTCAGATTTGGGCTGGTAAAGGATGAGAGTATCCAGAGATTGATAAATGTTATAAAAGAGATAAAAGATGTATGTGATTTTAAAAAAGTAGACAAATTACGTGCAGTAGGGACATCTGCTTTACGTGACGCAAGTAACAGTAGAGAGGTCATTGAGAAAATTTATAATGAAACAGGGGTTCTTATAGAGCTTATCTCTGGTGAAAAGGAAGCAGAGCTTGTCTATCTTGCTGTAACAGCAAATTTTGACATCAACCATTCAAAGACCTTAATTGCAGATATTGGTGGAGGGAGTGTAGAGTTTATAATATCTGATAATAACAAAGTAGTATTCCAACAATCAACACCTTACGGTTGTAATAGGCTGCTTCATAAATATTTTAATAATGACCCACCTAAAGAGAGTGAAATAGAGTATTTCAAAAACAGTATGCAAAATATACTTTCTGAACTCCCTCTTGATAGGAGTATTGATAAAGTTATCTCACTTGGTGGCACATTAAGTAATGTTTCATTTGTCTATATGCGTCAAATCCACTCAACCATTCAGAGAATAGGTTATATAGATAGAAAATTCTTAAAAAGTTTTATAAGGAATATCTCCTCCAAAACTATCAATCAGAGAAAAACGATAAAAGGTCTTGATCCGAAAAGAGCTGATCTTGTTCTTCCTGCAACCCTCTTTATTGATACTATTTTGGATATGTGTGGAAAGAGCGGCTTTTATACTATGGGTGGAGGTTTGAGAATAGGAGTTTTGATAGATACACTAAATAATATGGGGATACTCTTAAATTTTCAAAATAGTAAAGAGAACTTGAGATATTTAAGACTCCTTGAAATAGGTAAAAAATTTCAATTTGAAAAGGTTCATGCCATAAATGTAAAAAATTTTGCAGTTCAGATATTCAAAGTATTAAAGGATAAGTTTAATTTCTCCTATGATCTCCAAAAATATATTGAAGCTGCTTCAATTCTTCACGATATTGGGAATTATATATCTTACTCCCAACACCACAAACATAGTTATTATTTGATAAAAAATTCCGATTTTATAGGCTACTCCAATGAAGAAATAGAATTAATTGCAAATATTGCAAGGTATCATAGGAAGAGTCTCCCAAAGAATTCTCACGAAAATTATGTTAATTTACCAGAAAATAGTAAGCACATAGTAAGAGAGTTAGCTTCTATTTTAAGGATCTCTGATGCAATAGATAGGTCACATTCAGGAAGGATAAAATTTGTAGATTTAAATATTCAGGGTAACAAGCTCTTTCTCAAGATGCTCCCTTGTGACGATATATCTATTGAGAAGAAAGCTATAGATAGGAAAAAGGATCTTTTTGAAAAAACATTTAATCTGGAGCTAACTGTTTTATGAAAAGCGGGTTATATGCTGTAATAAATATAGGGACAGGTGCATTCAGACTCCATATAGGTTCATTTGTAAATGGTAAATACAAAGTAATAGAGAGCCTCCTCAAATCTCTCTCACTTGGTAAAGATACATTCTCTAAAGGTTTCATAACTCTCCAGAACTCCTTTGAAGCAGTAGAGATTATATCTGCATTTAAAAATAAAATAGAAGAGTATAAAATAAAGAATAGTTATGTTGCTGTTGCTACCAGCAGTGTCCGTGAGTCGAATAACAGAAGTTTTTTTATTGATTTTCTAAAAAAGAGAACAGGTATAGATATAATTTTGCTCGATGCTTATCAGGAGATGTTTATAAGCTATCTTGTTGTAAAGAATGAGATAGCAAATTTTGAAGATTTTGAAAGAGATGGCGTGCTTTTTGCCGTAATATCGAGTGGTAACGTTGCTCTTACTGCTGTAAAGGGAACATCTATCAAATATTCTGAGTCTCTGCCATTTGGGAGTTTAAGATTAAATGAGATTTTTAAGAATGTTGAGGAGAAGTATAGAGTTTATGCCTTTAACGAATATATAGAAAATATGCTCTTTGCTCTTAAAGATATTGTAAAAAAAGAGAATATTAAAAATATTGTAATAACAGGTAGCAGTGCAAATACTATCAGGTCAATATTGGATATTGAAGGTATTAAAGTAAAGTATAACGATATCTTAAATCTATATGAGAATATAAAATTTCTATCAAAGAGTGATATTTTGTCAAAATTTAAAATAAGGGAGAATGAGGCTGATATTTTAAAATCGATTGTGTCAATTTATAAAAATATTTTATCAGTATCTAATCGAGAGATTTTTTACCTGTCCAAGACATCCTTTCCACACAAATTACTTATGTATTACACAAAAAATCTTAAGATAAAAAATCTTAATAACTACATTGATACAACTGTTATGGAAATTGGGGAGAAGTATAAATTTGACAAACAACATTCAGTATTTGTCAATAAATTTGCCCTCAAACTCTTTAAAGATCTTCAAAATATACATCTGCTCCCTTTTAGGATGAAGCAGATACTATCGATTGCAGCACTGCTTCATGATGTAGGATATTTTATAAATCCTAATAATCATGAAGAGAATTCGTATTATATAATCAATTCTCTCCATCTACCAGGTTTTACTTCAAAAGAGATAAAATCAGTAGCACTAATCTCTCTACTCCACAGAGGAAAAGGGAAAGATATATCGCCAGCTCTTTATGACGGTTTTACAGAGGAGGAGATATTTAATGTTAAGAAGTTAAGTGCGATATTAAAAATAGCGGATGCACTTGATGCAAGCCACAAACAGTATATTAAAGAGATAGATGTTGTGAATAATGGTAAAAGTATATTGATATACGCTTATTCAGACAAATTTATATATTTTGAACAAACATCATTTAAAGTAAAGAGTAAGCTTTTTGAAAAAACATTCGGTATAAAAATCAAAATGGAGCATAAAATTGAGTAAGAGTCCCTATCCGTATATTAATAGAGAGTTGAGCTGGCTCTTCTTTAATCAGAGAGTCTTGGAAATGTCTAATAATAGAGATATCCCTCTATTAGAGCGTTTGAAGTTTATATCTATATTCTCCAATAATCTTGATGAATTTTTTATGGTAAGGGTTGCAGGTGTGATAGATCAGATAGAGCTTGGTTATGAGCAGAAAGACCCTTCTCGTGATACTCCGAAGGAAATATTCAATAAGATCAGAGAGATTGTGGAAGACCTTACAATTTTGCAAAACAGATATTTTTTGCAACTTGCAAAAGAGTTAAAGGATGTTGATATAGAGATAAATAAGCTCAAAGATGCTAATTCGGAGTATCTTGATCTCGTATTTAACAAGGTAATACTACCCTCGATATCCCCTATTACCATAAGTAGCGGGAACCCTTTTCCATTTATTGCTAATAAAAGGAGTGGAATACTTGTTTGTATGAGAAAAGATAATATCGACTTTTACTCTCTGATAATTATTCCTGACAACCTAAAAAAGCTTTTTGTTACTAATTATCAAAATAAAACTTTTGTTTATACTACTGACTTTATAATTTCTCACAAATTAAATGAAATTTATAATAGTTATGATATCAATGATTTTTATATTTTTCGTATTACAAGAGATGCTGATCTCTCAATAGAGGAGGAGGGTGCAGAAGATCTTTTGGAGCTTATTGAAACATGGCTCTACAAAAGGAGAAAAGGGAATGTTGTCAGAGTTCAGATAAATAAAATTCCTACTGATAATATAAAAAACTTTCTTATTAATAATTTTGATATCCCACCAGAATTTATCTATGTAACCTCTGGAGTTATAGATTACACTGCTTTTTTCAATTTTAAATCTGCAAATGAAGAACTATATTTTAAACCATTTGAGTCCTATATCCCTAATAAAATCCCTACAGATGTAAAGATATTTGATTATTTAAAGAAGAATGAGATAATTTTTTATAGACCGTATAACGATTTTTCATTTATCTCAAACCTAATTGATATAGCCGCAAGTGACCCAGATACAATTTCAATTAAAATGACTATTTACAGAGTTAATAATGATTCAAAAATTATTGATAGTCTTGTTAAAGCGGCTATAAATGGGAAATCTGTATTTGTTGTGGTTGAGCTCAAAGCGAGATTTGATGAGCAGGTGAATGTTAATTTTGCCAAGAGACTTGAGGATGCAGGGTGCATCGTATCTTACGGGATACCCACACTCAAGATACATTCAAAGAATTTGTTAATAATCAGAAATGAAAATGATGAGATAAGGCGTTATGCCCACTGCTCAACCGGTAATTATCACGAAAATACTTCCAAAATATATACAGATATAGACTATATAACTTCTAACGAAAAATTCACTTTTGAAGTAAATGGGCTGTTCAACTTTTTAATGGGATATACTGATTATGTAAAATGGGAGAAATTATTCCTTGCTCCAAACTATTTGAGAGATAAACTCCTTCAATTAATTGATAATGAGATAAAAAATGCTAAGAAAGGGGATGAAGCTTATATTATAATAAAAGTTAATTCACTTATTGATAAAGCTCTTATTAAAAAACTTTATGAAGCATCAAAAGAGGGTGTAAAGATTGATCTAATTGTTAGGGGTATTTGTGGAATTATGCCTAAAATAAAAGGTTTAAGTGATTCTGTGAGAGTTGTAAGTATAATTGGTAGATTTTTAGAGCATACGAGAATATTCTATTTCCATAACAATGGTGATATTCGTCTATTTATAGCTTCAGCAGATTTTATGGAGAGGAATATGGATAGGAGAGTAGAGTATCTTACTGAGATAGAGAACAAAACTTTAAAAATGAAACTTCTAAATATACTCAAAAAGCAGCTTTCAGATAATGTTAATTCTTGGGAGTTAATAAAGGATAAATATTATAAGGTAACTAAAGGAAAGAGTAAAATTGATTCTCAATCTCATTTTATAAATCATAGGTTTTAAATTGCTTCAATCAAGACAGCTTGAAAGTGTAAGGTATTAAAACAGGCTTAAGGTTGAATGGGGAAAACAAAAAATAAATATAAAAAAATATCCACCCTATATGCATATTCAGGTAACCCACAAGCTGAAGAGTTTTTCAGTATTTAATAATATCAGTATCTTGTTTTAATTTCTGACAAACTTGAGTTAATTTTTTTTATACGAGTATATATATCCCGCTATTATTGCTGTTATTGGTGCTACTGCTATAAGTCCAAAACTTCCAACTAATGTTTTTAATATTTCTGATGATACCAATGGGAGATTTATAATATTTTGCCAAGGAATCCCCATCCCCATAAAAAACATCAACATTGTTATATATCCTCCAGAGTAGGCGAAGAGAAGAGTTGTTGTCATTGTTCCCAGAACTGCTCTACCAACAAAGAGTCCCGATTTGATTAATTCTTTCATTGTTATTAAGGGATGCTTCTCTTTAATCTCTTTGATTGCTGCTGCAACATCCATAGAGATATCCATTATTGCTCCTGATGAAGCAATAAATATGCTTGCAATGAATAATTTAAGTAGATTTATATTTCCAAACCCTGAATATAATAGACTTTCTGAAAAGGGTAAAACAGCACCATGAATTTTGAGAGGTTTTATAAATATTTCTGTTAAAATGCAGGTCAGTATCAGACCCATAATAGAACCTGAAGCAGCAGAAAAACCAAGCTTTGTAAATCCACCTATGAGAAAACTTATTACTATGACGAGGGAGGTAATTATCATAAGGGCAATCCACAATGGATCGTAACCTTTTAAAAATAGTGGGATCATTATTTTCCATAATAAGAGAGCTGAAAATATAAAAGATAAGAGTGCTTTTAATCCTGTTGTTCCTGCTACAAGAATAAGCATAAAGCTAAAAATTCCAAATAGTATAAAGATATATGTCAATCTGTATACACCCCTTGCAACTCCACTTACAATTTTACCATTTTTATCAGTAGAGAATTCAGCTAAAATAATTTCACCTTTCTGATAAAATTCATCAAAATCAAGTTTACCGAGAAGCTGATTTGATATTTTAATTTTTTCCCCTTTATATTTCCCCTCAATAATCTCAACTTCGAGTATCTGTGAGCCCATTTTTATTATTGTTGTGTGCTCAATTATTGAGTTATCAACTTTTATAACTCTTGCTTTTACTTTATTTGTATTTAAAACTCTTTTATCAAAATCTGTTTCTTTTAAAAATAGTATTGCTGATAATATTGTTAGAAAAGCTATAAACAGAAGTTCTCCTCTAAATTTATTTTTCATAATATCCTCTTTTAAATTTTAAACTTTTGGAATAAAGAAATTCCCCTCTTTTTTAAGAGGGGAATCTAAAAGGAATGATTATTAAGTAGATTTTGTTGAGAAATTAATTTATTAAACCACAATTTGTGAGAGAACATATCTTTTTGGGCACATCTACGTTGCTCATCTGACCTATAAATTTTTCTGCTCCATTACCTATTGCGTATACAGGAACCGGTAACCCTGTATGGGAGTAAGAGGTAAAGGTTACTCCTGACAACTCAGCTAAAGTGTGGGTGCACTGAACAGTAAAAGCATCGTATCCACCATAAAGGAGATAATCTTCTTCAGAACCTATTATTGCTTTTCCAGCAAGTGTTCTATCATAAGCATCTTCTAACTGTGATTTCTGAAAATCTGTAAGTTGAGAGTAATCAATATTAAAGCTATATTTAATAAAAGTTTTTATAACATCATCTAAATCTTGAACAACTGGATAATTTAATTTGTTGTTTTTATAATCTGAAACAATCTTAGAAAATTCAATGTAAGACATTTTTTGATCTGCAAAATTTGAGAAGTTTGTAGTATATTTTGTTCCTGCAAATCCGATAGTCATACCACCACATTCATGATCACCTGTAACAATTATCAGTGTATCATTTGGATTTTGGTTGTAAAAATCAACAGCAACTTTAATTGCATTATCAAAATCTATAACCTCTTTTATTGAAGAAGCAGCATCATTTGCATGGTTTGCCCAGTCTATTTTCCCACTTTCAACCATCATAAAAAATCCACTTCCCTTTGTATCATTAAGGAGTTCGATACCTTTTTTTGTGTATTCTGCAAGTGTGATAAATCGCTCTTTATCATTACCGTAATATGCCTGATCAATAGCATAATAAAGTGCAGCATCTTTATCAAGACCTGTAGATGGATTTACTGCCACAACTCTCTGATTATCAGCATATTTAAGAGCATCAAAATCGCTTCTTGTATTTACATATTTCATACCGCTCTCTTTTATTATATCTACAACATTTTTTTGATCTTTATTTGGTCCTGTAGGTTTTTTAAAACCACCTCCAGCGAAGTAATCAAAACCGCTTGTTGGTATTTGAAGAGCGATCTCGTAGTAGTCATTTCTTGAAGCTTGATGAGCATAAAAAACCGCTGGTGTTGCATGATCGATAGATACGCTGCTTACAATACCTACTTTTCTACCCATTTTTTTGAAAGCTTCAGCTATTGTAGGATATTTTATTGTTGCATTAGGATCCATAGAAATTACACCAGATTTTGTTTTATATCCTGTTGCCAATGCAGTTCCTGTATCAGCAGAATCAGGAACAAATGAATTTGTTCCAAAAGTTGTTGCAATCCCTAAGTAGGGGAAAGATGTAAAACCAATTTTTGGCATTGATTTAAGAATATCGTATGAATAGTCGTTATTTGGAAAAGGGTAACAGTTTTTAGAACTTGCTTTCCCATTTTCACATGCATTCTGAAGTGAAGTAAGGTAATATTCAGCAGAATTTACCTGAGGTATAGACATCCCATCACCGATAAAAAGGAATACATATTTGGGACCACTTGCCTCAGATATAGATAGTAAAGAAAATACAAAAAAGATAATTGAAAAGATGTAACAGGTAAAATTTTTTTTCATTGCTCTCTCCTTTCTGTTTAATTTTTTTGTTTGATTTTTTAGTTAACATTGAAATAATTTTTAACTTTAATTTTTACTTTTAAAAGTCACCTCCTCTCTATTAAGTTTATCATTACTATTCTAAAGGTTTATATTTAATATCTCTTTTTTAAGCACACTTAAATATATCATATTTTTTAAATTTACAAGTAATTACAGATACTTTTTACATTATTTTTACAATGAGTAGGTTTTAGTAAAATGAAAATAAAGGGTGTTTGTGAAAAATAATTTTGGAATATTTAAATATATTTAGGAAGATATTTAATTTTTTATTTTAAGATGATTTTTGATATTTTAAAAAATATTTTGAATTTTTGTGAAAAAGAGATTAAAAATTATTTATTCTCTTAAAATGTTAACAGTATAGTCTCAAAGTCAACTAAAAATTCTCAACATTTTAACAAAACAATTAAAAAAGATATGACAAAAACATACTATTACGAAACGATAGAAGAGCTTAAAAAACACTTGATGAGCTATTTGCTTTATTACAATCATCAAAAGAAACTAAAGGCCTTGAAATTTAAAAGTCCGTATGATAGGCTACTTGAGAAGTTTAACTCAAACCGTGAATTTTTTAAAGATAACCCTTACTATAAGTTGAGGGGACTAAACACTTCTTTAGCATAACAAATTTAACTCAATTTTATATTATATCAATAAGAAAGGGGGTAAAGGTATGGCTGTTGATAAATCTTTGATAGCTCCTTGTGGGCTTTATTGTGGGGTGTGTGCAATTTACATTGCTGATAGGGATAACAATATCAAATTAAAAGAGAAGTTGGTGAATCTTTACAAAGGTAATTCAGGTAAAGGGACATTGGTGGGGAGTGAAAATCTATCAGTAAATGATATACACTGCAAGGGATGTTTATCAGATGATGTTTTTTTCTACTGCAAAAAGTGTGAGATAAAGGATTGCAATAGTGATAAAGGTTACGAGGGGTGTTATGAGTGTAAAGAGTTCCCTTGTGAATATATTCAAAATTTTCCAATGGATGTTGGTAAAAAAGTTATTTTACGAGCTATCCCATATTGGAAAGAAGTGGGCACTGAAAAATTTATTGAAGATGAGGAAGCAAGATATATCTGCCCTCAATGTGGAAATCACCTTTTCAGGGGAGCAGTGAAGTGCAATCAGTGTAAAGCAGTTTTAGATATCGATTAAATCACCATCTCCAAATTTAGAAAATTTAAGATTTTATTGAAATTGGATTAGAAGTTGTATATTTTTTTACTTTTTAGAATTTTTTAGAAAGAGGATGTTACTTTAAAGGGCGTTTTTTTATCATGCCCCCTTTTGCATCTTTTATACTCTGCATTATAATAAAAGCATCTTTGTCTATTAACAATTTATGGATAAACGTTTATATTTTAATTCTTTTATTTAGATTGCTTAATTTTTAATCCTTACTGGTTGAGAGGTTAGTAAAAAATCAAGTTTTATATTGTTGTCAATTAGATGCCTTTGTGTAATTATATTATAAAGTTTCAAAATTTAATTATAATTGCATTACAAATCAATAATATCAACTAAAGATTTAGTTTTTATTGACTCCAAATATTGGAGTTGGAGATTAATTTTAAACTGAGTATCTCTTTTTTAATGGGACTTTTGTAATTTTACCAGAGCCTGTTTTGGGTAGAGCATCTATAAATTCAACCGATTTAGGTGCTTTGTATGATGCTATCCTACTTTTTGCAAAATTTATTATCTCATCTTCAGATGCACTCATTCCATCTTTTAGAACTACAAAAGCTTTGACTATTTCTCCCCATTTTGGATCTGGAACCCCGACAACTGCAACTTCAAGAACCTTTGGATGTTCGTAAATTAGATACTCTACCTCTGTTGAATAAACATTTTCACCACCTGTGATTATGATGTCTTTCTTTCTATCAACAATATTTATATACCCCTCTTTATCTATTGTTGCAAGGTCACCTGTTTTCAGCCACCCATCAGGGGTAAAGGCTTTCTCTGTCTCTTCTGGCATCTCCCAATAACCGGGAGTTACAATATCACCCTTAACGATTACTTCACCCACCTCTTTATCATTGTGCACTACTTCTGTGAGATCATCTTTAACAACTTTAAGTGATACTCCAAGAAATTCACGACCTGTTTTTGCTTTAAATCTAAATTTATCTTCACTATTAAGATTAAGGAGATTTTTCTTTAAAATAGATACTGTAAGGTATGGGCTTGTTTCGGTCATACCGTATGTTTGGATGTAGTCTGATTTAAATTTATCCATTATCTTTTTTACAAGATCTGGTGCAATAGGAGCTCCTCCACTCAAAATAGCTCTGATACTTGAAAGATCATAATTCTCTATATTTTTGAAATTTATGAGCATATTTAGCATAGTGGGGACCATATTGCTGATTGTTACTCTCTCTTTGGCGATAAGTTCAAAAACAACATCTTCTTTAAAATCGTTGACCATTGTGTGTTTTGCTCCAACAGCAGTAAATGCAAATGTTGCCCACGCATCAGCCAGATGAAACATAGGAGCAGCGTGAAGCCAATTATCGTTGTCTCTAATATTAAATTCAGCAATTGCACAGATAGAGTGAGTTGTAACATTTTTGTGTGTAAGCATTACCCCTTTAGGTTTACCAGTAGTTCCACTTGTAAAGTAGAGATGGGCAATATGGTCATCTGTAAATTCAACACTTTTAAACTCCAAAGGGTCTTGATTATCTTGAATATTCTCAATATAAACCCCGCTCCAACCTTCAGGTATAGTCTCACCTGTCCAGATTATCTTATCTATAGAGTTTCTGATTGGTTCAAGCTGTTTTAGGTATCGCTGATTTGTAATGAGTAACTTTGAATGGGAACTTTTAAGTATATACTCTATCTCATTTGAAGATAGCCTTGTATTTATTGAATTTAAGATTATCCCGCATAAAGATGCTGCAAAGTAAGCTTCATAATAGTAGTGACAGTTAAAATGTATAACAGATAAAACATCACCCTTTTTTAACCCCTGTTTCTGAAAGTATGATGAAAGTTTCAAAACTCTTTTTAAAATATCTTTATATCTGTATCGAATAGAGCCGCACACTATAGCTTCATAATCAGGGTAAAGCTTTTCAGCTTTTATCAGAAAATCATGAATCAACATTAGATAAATCCTCCACTTTTCTATTTTGAATTATCTTTTTTACAATAATAAATATTCCCGGCAGCAGTAAAATTAGGTTAAGATATAAAGATGGATAGAACATAGCTACCCCTAAAGTTGTCATAATTATCCTCTCTGTTTTGGTTAAATTTACACGGAAAAACCCTGTTGTCCCAATTATAAGAAATAGCGTTGCGACTCCTGTGAGTATAAATTTGATGGCAATAGTAAAGACTCCCTGAAGATTGCTGTTTTGCTCTAAAAATGGGATAATCAGAAGAGCAGTTCCGAAGTAGGAGCATATAAATGATAAGCCAATAAGATATTTTGGCAGTGCAACAATTGCAGAGTAGATGCCTGTCTTAATAGGATTTGTCCCAAAAACAGAGGATGATGCATAGACAGACAAGCCAACAGGTGGAGTAACCTCTGACAAAACAGCATAGTAGAATAGGAACATATGTGTTGAAAGGAGTGCTGCATTTTCTGGGATACCTGCTGCTACTGCAAGTTTCAATATTGCTGGTGCAGTAAGAGCTGATGTCAAGACATAGGTTGCAATAGGTGGAATACCCATTCCGAGGATAATACTGAATATTGCTGTAAAGATTAGTGCAAAAAATAGGTTTCCTTTTGAGAGTTCTGAAAGTAAAACTGAAAATTTGGCTGCAACTCCGGAAGTAACCATCATTGTCATAACAATATTTGCAGCACCCACAGCGACTCCTATATGGATAAGAGATTTAAAGCCATTTGCAAAACCTAAAGTTACTTTGGAATAGTGTGGTCTCATAGATGGTGCGATGTATGCCAAGATAATAAAGAGAAAAGTTGATAAAACCACAGATATATTGACAGCAAAACCTAAATATATCATTGATAATATTAGAATTATAGGGAGAAATACAAATGAATGTTTTAAAAGATACTCTTTATCTACATTTATGGGGAGTTCTATTGTTTTTATCTTATCTTTTCTCACATAAAATTCGTTGTATAGCCAAATTCCAAACAGATATATTAGCATTGGTCCTACTGCCATAACTATTATATGTGTATATGGAATGGCAAGAAGTTCAACCATCAAGAATGATATAGAACCCATGATTGGTGGTGTTATGTAGGCTATAGAGCCAACAGTAGCAACAATTCCTGATGCTATATAAATGTTGTATTTTGCTCTCTGATAAAGATCTCTTGTAATTGTTGCAACAAATTGGGTGTCAGCAGCACCAGAGCCTGAAAATAAACCCATAAAAACTGCAAGGATACAAGACACTCTACCTGGTGAAGCGGGATGTTTGCCAACGAGAGCAAGTGCTATGTTGGATATGATTTTGCCAAACCCAAGTTCTGTAACTACTCCGCCAAGAATTGTAAAATAAACGAGATATTTAAGGGATACACCTGTTATTACGCCAAATAGACCTGCTTCTGTCTCGCAGTAAAGTTTCCCAAGTATCATATCAAAGCTGAAACCTGGTCCAGAAAATTGACCAGGGATTAGATTGCCATAAATATTATAAATTATAAATAAAAGTATAAGTATGGGTAAAGCTGCACCAATGACCCTGTATGTTATTGTGATAAGGAGATAAATCTCCAAAAAAGACATTACAAGATCAAATGGTTCGGGGAGTATTGCCCTATATATAAGATTTTCGTAGTTGATAATTAGATAAAATGTAGGGAGTAATATTAAAACTGCGTTTAAAATATTCAGAAAATTTAATTTTTTGGTAAATATAGCAGATGAGATGGTTACTGTCCATATAATTCCAGCATATATTTTGTAAATTAATGGGAGATTGATCTCCCAGAAAGAGTATAAAGGGATAAATGACATAATTAGAAATATTAGTGTAAAAAAATTAAATTTGCTGCTTTCCGATTTATCAAAAATGATAAGGAAGCCAGCAAAAATGAGTAAAGATATATGAACAGTACGCTTGACTTGGGTTAGGCTAAGAATAGAGATATGGTAATTTGACAAAGGTGTAAATGGATGAATAACAAGATAAATATGATAGAGAGCAGAGGTCAAAAGAGTCCAAAATATTATTTTTTTGATAAAAGATTTATAATCTTGGGCCATACTACCTCCATATTTATACAGTCGTTTGATATCTCGATCTTGCTATCTCTAATAGATAGTGAGATCCCAATCATTGAACAGTAAGAGAGTTTATCTTTTCTCTCTTTTGATAGCAAATTATTAATATCGTAGCTTCCAGATGTGTAGTAATTGAGAGTTTTAATATCTGTCCCCATATAAAAATTGGAAAAGTTAAAAGGTGTGTTAAACCTTATCTCAACTTTTGAGCCAGTTACAGAGTTATTAAAACAGACTTTTATTTTATCCCATGGAAGTAAAAAATAAATTTTGGATAAAGAAGAAGTATTTACAATTACTACTCTGACAAATAAGAGCAGTATAAGAGCAAAAATAAAAAAGAGGGCAGTAAATGCCCTCGTATATGATATTTTGTTAAATCTGATTACTTAATAGCTCCAATCTCTTTAAAATACTTTATTGCACCTGGATGAAAAGGTATTGCTGTTTTCCCTATAAATTTTGCAGTGCTCTCAACATTTGTATCTTTTGATGCCTTAACAGCAGAGTGAAGCTGATCTAAATTTGAAAAAACAGCTTTTACCATATTATAAGCAACATCTTCAGGGAGTGATTTGGGAGCAAGAATTTGGTTCCAGAAAGCAAGGGTCTCTGTATCGTTGCTTGTGCCATAAACATCTTTTTTGATCACTCCTGTGTCAGCAAGACCAGGAAATTTCTCGTTAAAGTATTGGACAACCTTACTATCTTTTGGAATTGGAACAAATGCTACATTTTGACCTTTTCGTTTAAGGGTGGTTGTCAGCTCAACAATAGAGCCTGTAGGTAAGCCTCCTGACCAAAAATATGCATCTATTGTCCCATTTGAAAGACCCTCCTCAGACTCTTTTGCTCCAAGTTTCTCCCATTTTTTGAATGAGTCTGTTTTTACTCCTGCTGATTCAAGTATCAGAAGTGCTGTATACTCTGTCCCTGATCCGGGAGCTCCTGTTGATACTCTTTTACCTGAAAGATCTGCAAGAGATTTGATCCCTGATTTGTCTGTGGTTACAATTTGGAGGAAATTTGGATACATCATCCATAAAATTGTAGTTGGTGCAGGGTTATCTTTAAACTTAGGGTGTGTCCCTTTAAATGTAACAAATGCTGAATCTGGAAGCGATGTTGCACAGAAGAATGTCCCTTTTGCAGGGTCTGATTTGTCCCTGATGAGAAGGTTATTATCGACTGAAGCTGCTGTCTGGATAGCAGTTGTCTTATAACCGGTGGTTTTGGTAATTATGTCAGATACCTGAGTCCCATAATAAAAATATACTCCACCTAATCCCCCTGTTGCAAAAAAGATTTTTTCATCCTTTGCATTTAGTAGAGTAGAGAAAAGGAAAATTAGGATAAATGTAAACAGAGTAATAAAAAATCTTTTCATTAATTCCTCCTTGACTTTTGATTTGTTTGTAAAAGAGATTTTTATTAGATATAATTTTTAGTATAAAACTATATTTTTTTTGTCAAGTTAAATTCTTTTTTCTTAACTAAAATAATAAAGAGAGAGCACGGAGATATTACCAGAGTGCCTGTCTGCCATGTGTCTCCACAGACAGGAAGGCTGAAATGAAAAAAGAGAATAAATACAAGAATAAAATACTCTTGTTATTTTGTTTATCGTAGCGATCAGAAATTTGGTTTTGACTCTATTCAGTTACCAGACTTTGACTCCAATCAATCTCCATCGGTGATGATGGCTTAAAAATAGTAGTGAGGCTGAAGGGAGATAAAAATTTAAAAACCAAAAAACAGATCGATAGGCTCAGCTACCCAAACAAAACTGAAAAACAAAAAATAGTTGTCAATTTTTAAAATAATTCAAACTTATAATTCAATCTTTACAATTTAAAATTTTTATAAAGTAACTTAAAAATAACAGCTCTTAAACTCTTTTAAGTTTTAAAATTGAAATTGTGTAAACAAATTATGGACAAAAGTTGTTTTTTTAGTTATCCATTTTATGCTTAAAAGCTTTATACTCCTGCTTTTACTTTTTTTGATATCTTTTTTGAGGTTAATTTAATTGGATATATTTTTTCCAATTTTTCAAGCTGTTGCTACTATGTTTGGAATAGGGATAATTGGTTTCTTCATAATACATAGGAAGGTTGTCCATGGGGACTTGTTTGGAATGATAGTCCCTCTTGTTGTTGATGTTGGTTTGCCTTGTCTTGTTTTCTCAAATATCATAATGAAGTTTGATTCTGAAAAATTTTTTACACTCTGGAAGTATCCTCTCTATTGGGGTTCACAGACAATATATTTTCTTCTTTTGAGCATTATTTTTGCCAAATTATCAAAGCCTGAGACAAGAAGAGAATTTTCACTTTCACTATTTTATCAAAATGGGATATTTGTTCCTATTATAATAATTTCACAGGTTTTTGGAAGTAGTTCCAATTTATTGAGTGAGCTTTTCATCTTTACTGTTTTTTACCCTATACTTTTTTTTAATACTTACTCGCTATTTTTTAGAGATGCCAAAAGTAAACAAAAAAGTGGTGGATTGATTTTTAAAGATATATTTAATTCAGTATTGATTGCAACTATTTTTGCAGTAGTTATTAAAATTACAGGGTTTTATAAATATCTTCCCCAATTTGTTTACTCTGTTTTCTCAGAAGTTGGTAAAATCACTATCCCTCTTATAATGATTGTTGTGGGTGGGAATATATATCTCGATATTTTAAAAAAACAGAAGTTTCTTATGGTTGAAAATATAAAATTTGTTTTAGTCAAAAATTTTATATTCCCCTTTTTTACCATAGTTTTACTCAAATTTCTTAATCTTGGTAGTGATCTGAGTTTTATACTTTTTCTTCAGAGTGTTGTCCCTCCGATAACAGCAGCACCTATATTTATTAAAAGAGCAGGTGGAAATGAAACTGCGGGTAACCAATTTTTGATATCCAGTTTTATTATCTCACTCTTCACAATTCCATCTTTCTATCTTTTTTATACTTCGCTCATTAAATTTTGATAGATACTATAATTTTTATAGATTACCCTTATAATACTCTACTTCTGATAGAGATAAAAAATTTTATTTTTCCTGATTTTTGTTTTAAAAGTAAGAACTGTTTTTGAAAGATAGATATCTATTTTATTTTTACTGATTTTACCCCTTGAAACACTTATGTATCTGAAGACAAAAACCTCAATGATGTTAAAATTGATAGCTTTAATTGTGTTTTTTTGGGTGGGGAGAGAGATACAGATTTAAAAGTAAGTTGAATTAAAATGTGTCTGATTTTAGAAGTTGGAGGAAGGTATTTTACTTTTTTTAAAAAAAATAAAAAAAGAATTGACAAAGTTAAAATATTATTGTAACGGGACTTTCTATTTTTAGGCTGACGTAGCTCAATTGGTAGAGCAGCTGACTTGTAATCAGCAGGTTGCGGGTTCAAGTCCCATCGTCAGCTTTATTTTTTTCTAATCAAGGAGAGGTTCCCGAGTGGACAAAGGGAGCAGACTGTAAATCTGCCGGCTGACGCCTTCGGAGGTTCGAACCCTCCCCTCTCCACTAAGTAATGGAAAGTAGATAGGAGATTTTTCGTTATTTACTACACTTTTCCATTTCATTGAGACATTTTGCGGGAGTAGCTCAGTTGGCTAGAGCATCAGCCTTCCAAGCTGGGGGTCGCGAGTTCGAATCTCGTCTCCCGCTCTTAATCATCTTTTTGTATGGGAAAGCAACATACGATTTTCTATCTATATTATTGTGTTATTTTATTTATGTTAGGTTTTATATGCCCACATGGCTCAGGTGGTAGAGCACTTCCTTGGTAAGGAAGAGGTCACCGGTTCGAGTCCGGTTGTGGGCTTAAAAAGTAGCAAAAGTAAAACAGGAGGCAAAAATGGCAAAAGCAAAGTATGAAAGGAAGAAGCCGCACGT
>DYJV01000043.1 GCA_020722945.1 Candidatus Methylomirabilis sp.
CCCCGTCACCTAACGGTGCCACCCCTTGAATAGATGGAAATTTCCCGCCGGTTTGCGACACCCACCCCAGAAGAACAGGCACAAGGCGGGAAAAAGGGGAAAATAGTTGTTAGTTGGTATTTGTTAGTTTTTAGAAGAGAAAAGATAAAAGCAGAGAGGTTTTATTTTTGTCTTGTATGGTATAGTTTTTTTTTAAAATTCCTTTCCATAAGAACAGGCGTAAGGCTCAAGGAAAGATAAAAAACAAGAGATAAAACAAAAATAAAAACCAAAGGGTATTAGAAATTAGTTGACTTTATATCCCCATTTTAGTTAATTAAAATGTTGTTTTTATATTATATTTTTACAAGGAGAAATAAATGAAAATTAAAAAGTTCTTTCCTATTACCATATTTATGAATTTTATTTTTCTCTTCTTTATATCCACTATTTTTTCGGCGACTAATGAGGGGACAAAAAAGTGGTCATTTGAAACAGGGGATAGTATCAAGTCTTCCCCTGCTGTTGGATTGGATGGGACTGTTTACATAGGTTCTGAAAATGGAAGATTGTATGCTATAAAACATGATGGGACAATGAGGTGGGAATTTCAGACAGAGACAGGGGTAACGTGTTTTCCTGCAATAGGGCAGATGGCACAATATATCTAAGTGGAGGTGATCACAAAGTTTATGCCATTAATCCTGATGGTTCTCTAAAGTGGAAGTTTCATGCCGAGGGTCCTTTTTCCTATTCATCACCTGCTATTAGTTCAGATGGAACTATTTATGTAGCTTCAAAAGATAAAATTTTATATGCAATCAACTTTGATGGGACAAAGAAATGGGAGTTTAAAACAGGTGAAATGATATTTATGACATCGCCTGTAATCGGTTCAGATGGGACTGTTTATATAGGTTCACATGATAAAATCTTGTATGCGATAAATCCTGATGGGACAAAAAAGTGGGGATTTGAGACAACTTCTTATATAAGATCGTATCCTGCGATAGGAGCAGATGGCACTATATATATTACCTCGTATGATGGTAATCTTTATGCAATAAATGCTGATGGGGAGAAAAAGTGGTCAACTAAATTTAGTGATTCTTCATCTTCCAGCTACTCTTCATGTTTGATTGGTGCGGATGGCACAATATATATAACTTCAGATAATGGTAATCTGTATGCTTTTAATCATGATGGCACTGCCAAATGGGTAACCAAACTTACTGATTCTTCTCTTAGTTACTCATCTGCAATAGGTGCAGATGGCAGCATTTATTTAGGATCAGGTGATGGATACCTTTATGCTGTTAATCCTGATGGAACTGTAAAATGGAAATTTCAAACTAATGACGCAATATATTCTGCACCTGCCATTGGAATCGATGGAACAATCTACGTTGGTTCAATGGATTATAACCTCTATGCTGTAAATTCAGATTCAGGGGGACTTGCAGATGCAGGATGGCCAATGTTGAGCAAAAATACATTTCATATAGGTAATGCAGGTCTCTGTAAAGGTGGATCAGATTATAACTGTATGTATAATGCGGCACCGTCAAAGATACTTTCTACTGTTGCCTATCCTGATATTGCTGATCCAACATTCGAAAAAGTTACTATACCACCTTCCAAATATGTTTATCTGAAACCTTCTTTACATATAGACAACAAAGATGTGGGTAAAAGTGCTGATCTTGCAATGGTTGGGATTATTCCAATGCTTGATAATATGGTTGTGGAATTACCTACAAAAAGTAGGATACTTAGCGAGACGGTTACTTATGATAATATTGATGAGAGTATTGATTTTACCCAGAGTGCAGGATTGAGCTTCTATATATTGTATGGATATATACTTCTTGATAAAAGTATCAAATACAGTGGATACATGGTCACAATAGAGTATTGAGCATAAAGATATATTTTTGTCGAAATGATAAGAGTATAATTTGTCGTTATAATTTGAATTTAAAACCTTGAACCATTATGTTTTTTGTATAACATATCTCAGGATTAAGGGGATATTTTTTATTGTCTATTTTTTTTAAGCCATTATACCGCATATATTTTATTTTTACTCAAAATTATAGCATTTGGAAGAAAAATTCTATATATTTAGGCTTTTATCCCGATATTATAAAAGTTTCCCATTATCGAAAATTAGATTATTCCCAATTTTTTGAGTTTTTTATTCAATCTTTCTTGGATAACCTTGATCTCATCTTTTTTCAAATTTTTATATCTTCCTTGAATCTTAAAATACTCTTCAAGAGGGAGAACTTGGGAAGGTTTGTATGTAACTTTTATTTCACTGTCATACTCCCTCTCCATTAAGACAAATATCCCTGCTTCAATACCTTTTCTCATAACTTTGAGGGTATCTGAAGAGTCTATTTTCCATCCCGGGACACAACTTGAAAAAAGATGTATAAATCTAAACCCTTTCATACTTTTTGCTTTCTCAAATTTTTTATAAAAATCTTCAGGGTATGCAATAGATGCAGTTGCAACATATTCGGGATTGTGAGCCGCAACAATTGAGAATATATCCTTTTTCTCAAAATTAAGCTCTTTACCTACAGGAGTAGTAGTAGTCCAAGCTCCTTCAGGCGTAGCAGAGCTACGTTGAATCCCTGTATTCATATAAGCTTCATTGTCGTAACATACATATATAAAATTTTCTTTTCTCTCTGCTGCTCCTGATAAAGCTTGCAAGCCAATGTCAAAAGTCCCTCCGTCACCTGCCCATACAACAACATTTATATCATCTATCCCTTTATATTCATATCCTCGGCTTACACCAGTAGCACATGCAGCTGCAACAGCAAAAGGAACGTGCATAAGTGGAAGCTGTAGTGCAGTCATTGGGATTCCGCCAGCAATGATTGACCAGCATGAAGCGGGCATTATAATTACGGTATTTTCACCCAATACTTTTAATGCGTGTCTCATAGAGAGTGTTGCTCCGCACCCAGGACAACCGAGATGTCCCTGATTCATATATTCTATGTTGGTAATTTTTGAAAAGTCCATTAATTCCCCCTCAATTAGTCGAGCCAGATAGTTTCTTCTTTGTTGTATTTGGAATTTTTTACTGAATTAACCATATCTATGATTGTTTCAGGATAGATATCTTTGCCACCAAGTGTAGCTATAATATCAAATACGTTAGGTTTGTCGGTCAGGTCGTATAAAGCTGTTTTCACCTCTTGGGTAATACTTCCACAGCAACCGTAAGAGACAGACTTGTTTAGGACAATGATATTTTTTTTACCTTTTAAAATTTTTATTAGCTCATTTTTTGGGAATGGTCTAAAATATCTCAATCTTACAAGTCCGATATTCTCCCCTTTATCCTTTAACTCTCTCAATGCAACTTTAACTGTCCCTTCAAGAGCACCACATACAATAAAGAGTGTATCGGAATTTTCAGTGTTAAATGTATGGATAAGGTCGTATTTCCTGTTAAAAAATTGTTCAAATCTGGTATGTGTATCATTTATAATATCAAAAGAGTTTTCGATGGTTGTATGAATATCTTTTTTCAAATTATAAAAGATATCACCCTTTGCTGCTGCATTGAATGTGTATGGATTGTCAGGGGTAAGATAATATTCTGGGATGTAAGGTGGTAAAAATTTATCCACATCCTCTTGGTCTGGGATATCCACGGGCTCCATAGTGTGAGAGAGAATAAATCCATCTATCATTATCATAACTGGTAGAAGAAGTTTTTCTGAAATATAGAAACCTTGTATTACTGTATCAAGAGCTTCCTGTGAATTTGCACAGTAGATTTGCAGCCAGCCAAGATCTCTTTGCGTCATACTGTCGGTTTGGTCAGTCCAAATATTCCAAGGAGCACCGATTGCCCTGTTTGCATTTACAAGCACCATTGGGACTCTTGAACCGGGTATCCAATGGAGTATTTCGTGCATAAGGGCTAATCCGTGCGAGCTTGTTGCAGTGAAAGTTCGGACTCCTGCTGTGGCTGACCCAAGAGCGGCAGCAGCGGCAGATAGTTCTGATTCTATCTTTATGAATTTGGCGTTGAGCTGATTGTTATCAACCATCTCTGATAAAACTTCTATTATGTTTGTTTGAGGGGTAATTGGATATGCTGGGATTACCCCCGGTCTTGATAATCTTACACCTTCAGCTATAGCTTCGCTTCCAAGAAGCATATCTCTTCTCATGTTGTCTCCTATAAAATTATTTATCCTCTTCCATTTCTATTACACCCCTTGGGCACTCTGAAGAGCATACTGAACAACCTTTACAGTGATCATAATCAAAATTGATGTTTTCATCATTTTCTTTACTATACTCAACTGATACATCCGGGCAACAGAACCAGCATGTCCCACATTTGTTACATAAACCGCAGTTAAAACATCTTTTAGCTTCTGCCACTATATCTTCTAATGAATGAATTTTGTATATTTCTTGAAAAGAGCTTAATCTTTTATTTAAACTTAATTTTTCAAGTTCTATTTTACCCTTTTTTTCAAAATAAAAGGTGTTTATCTTATCAAAAGAAACAATATCTTTATTTTGATAATCGTTTGCAGCTCTAAAAAAATTGTCAGATATATCTTTATCTGTAATTTTTAGGTAATTGAGTATTTTAAATGCTCCCCTTTTACCTGAGGCTATTGATTCGGTTACTGTGGATGGACCCAATGCAAGATCACCACCAATAAAGATTGAATCACTTTCATGGAAGAAGTATTCAGAATCTTGACCTATTGCGAATATAATTTTGTCAAATTCCAAATTAGTTTTTTCTGTGGATTTGATAACTTCTTTTTCAATTATCTTTTCAACTTTTGATAAAGATACTGTTACCCGATTTTCTGAAATCGAGTAGCTATCAATAACTGAATTTTCAATTATCTGTATTTTCTCTTCAATAGCATCATTAACCTCATCTTCAAATGCAGGCATTTCTGAGAGCGTCCTTCTATATATAATTGTAGGTTCGCATTTGAGTCTTTTTAGTGTCCTTGAAATATCAATGGCAACATTCCCTCCACCGATTACAGCTATCTTCTGATTTGAGAAGAGGGTGTGATCTCTATTTATATTTTTGAGAAAATCCACTCCTTTAAATAAAAATTTGTTGTCTATTGTGAAATTGTCCGGAATCTTTGAGTTCCACAACCCTGTAGCCACAAATACAGCATCGTAGTCCCCCAGAAGAGCTTCTGCTTTTGCAGGATCAATGTCAGAAGATGTTTGGACAGTAACCCCTGTGTCAATGATATTTTTGAGTTCTTTATCAAGGATAGTTTTTGGTAGTCTATATTCAGGGATACCGTATCTTAACATTCCTCCCAAAGAATCCTCTTTCTCAAATATAGTAACATCAACACCATATTTTCTTAAAAAGTATGCTGCAGTCATTCCAGATGGACCAGAGCCGACAATAGCTACTTTTTTCCCACTGTTTTTTGCGTTAAATTTAAAAGGGATATCAAGTCCGTAATCACCAAGAAATTTTTCTATCTCCTTGATTGCAACAGGCTCATCAAGAAAACTCCTATTGCAGTCAAACTGACAAAAATGTGGGCAGACCCTGCCACATACTGCTGGGAAAGGGTTTTCATTTCTTAAAATGTCAAGGGCTTCCCTTAAATTCCCTTTTACAAGAGAGATAATATATTTTGATATATTGATGTTGGAGGGGCATGCCATTGTGCATGGAGATAGCTTCTCTTTTAAAAATGGTCTAAAAAATTTCCATGAACCTGTCAGATTGACATCTGTTGTAGTAACTGAGATAGGTAGTTTGCTAATATCATAAGAAGATAAAACACCTTCATATTCGACAGTTTCCATATTTACTCCTCTAATTTTTGAGCTATTATAAAAGCTTCCTCAAGTGCTTCAATATTGTTTTCAACTTTGGCGGGGATATATTTGTGGACTGCTTTTTTGAGTGAGTCTATAGATACAATTTTTGTGAACCCAGCAAATATTCCGAGTATGGGTGCATTTATTATAGGTGAAGTTTTTGTGCCAAGTTTGTATTTGAAAGCAAGAGAGTTTACATCAAAAGTAATGACATTGCATTGGTCTTCAAAGTGATAGAAACTCTTATTTTTTTCACTATTTATGATTACCAGACCACTCTTTTTTATTCCGAGAGAAACATCTATATTCTCAGCAAGCTTTCCTGCCATTACGATTACATAATCTGGTGACTGTATAGGACTTCTATTTTCTATTGGGGAATTATCCTCCCTTACAAATGCTGCAACAGGAGCACCTCGCCTTTCAGCTCCAAAAGTAGGGAATGATTGTGCATATTTGCCATCGAGAAAAAAAGCATAAGCGAGCATTTTTGAGGCGATCACAGCTCCCTGTCCACCTCTTCCGTGAAATCTTATCTCAATCATTGTTATTCCTTTAGATTTTATTGTAGACCACAACCACTGCTACAGCGTTCTCTTTGCCAATAGCTCTGTAGCCGTGTGCGATGTCAGACTCAAAATATAGACAATCACCCTCTTCCAAAAGAATATTATCACCCTTTTCAGTAATAAATTCAAGCTGTCCTGAGGTAAGCAAGAGACACTCTTCACCTTCATGACTAAACATAACAATATCATCTTTATCTTTTGGCTCAAATGTAACCACAAATGGCTCCATATGTTTGTTAACCTTTTTGTATGCGAGAGATTCGTAAGAGTAGCCCAGCTCAATACCTTTTACACCTCTTCTCCCTGTTTTGATCCGCTCATCACTCTTTACAACAGTAATTTTGGAATCTGATTCTTTCTGCTCAAAGAAATGGGCAATGTCTGTTTTGAGGGCAGATGCAATTTTGAGAAGTGTTGAAATAGGGGGTGAAACCTGATCGTTCTCTACTTGTGATATTAAACCTTTTGATAGACCTGTTTTTTCGCTCAAATCTTGAATAGTAATATTCTTATCTTGTCTGAGCTTTCTTATTTTCCAGCCGATACCTAAGTCTTTAAGAGCATTTTTAACTTCTTTTGGCATTTTACTCTCCTACTAAGAATTTGTGTTATAAAATTTATATAAACGGGTTTTACCTGTTAAAATTGGACAGGCAGGAGAACTCCATTTCACCTGGGTCAATGAACCATTATAGGAGTCTGTCCCCTCCTACTAAAATTTAATTATATTGAAATATATTTTAATGAAACTAAAAAGTCAACAATTTTTTAATATTTTTTTATATTTATAAGCCAAAATAGGAAAAGTGATTTGACATATCTAAAAAATTCAAATATTGAGATTAAAACACCATAAAAATATTTAAAAGTATGGTGGAATATTTTTTTACCAACTAAATTAATCTTACCTAATGGATAAACTTATAATAAAAATTTTTTACAACACTTTAATAATTATAATATTTTTTCTCCTATTAAGTAATCATCTCCTCTCAAAAAATTCAAATGATGAAAAGAGTAGAGATACAGAGAAGATGAATTACTGCATCTCATTATACAACAAATTACAATCGAGCAGTATCAAGAACAAAAGTAGTTTTAGTAACGATGTGATAGAGAATCTTTACTACTTTTATCAAATCACGAAAGATAGGACTCAGAAGGGTAGAGCTTTATATTACATAGGGAGCACCTACTACTATCTCACCAAATACTACAATTCAGAGATTTACGCTGACCTAACAATAGGTATTTTTTCGAAATTGTTAAAAGAGTTGCCAGACTCCTCATACTCTGATGATGCTAAATATTATATAGCTGATGTCTATTTTTATCATAAAAATATTCCCAAGTTAGCAATTAATGAATTAAAGGAGAATATTTCCAAATATCCGAAAGGTGATTTTTATCAGAGAAGTCTTGAACTCCTTAAAAAGATAGAGAAGAAGGTTGCATACCTTGAAAAGATTAAAATAAAGATTAAAAAAAATGTTGTGCCGCAAGATCATAAGAAGGATGATAAAAAAGTTAATAAAAAGATAGAACCAGAATTTAGAAGTGATTTTAACCTTGAAAAAGTCAAATTTGTTAATTTAAAAAATCTATTCAGATACTCTGTGGCATTTCAAAAGCTCCCTGAATATTCAATTGTTGAAAGTGACGGGACGGTTACTTTGAAACTATCTCGGGCGAGGTTCTCAACCAACTTTAAAAATACACCTGAATATAACACCTTTAAAAAATACTTTGCTGTATCAGAAAGTAAAGATGCTCTTGAACTTACCTATAATATTCCAGATGGTAATTGGGTTAAAGCAGCTAATACATACATTCTAAAGAACCCTTTGAGGATTGTAGTGGATATTGAATTTGATAATATTGCTTCTATTCAATCCCCTAATAACGCAATTTCGACAATTATAATTGACCCTGGCCACGGTGGACATGATCCGGGAGCTACTTATTATGGGGTTGAAGAGAAGGATGTTGCCCTCAAAATATCCAATTATATAAAGTATTTTATTTACAAATTATCAAATAACAAGTTTAAAGTTTTACTTACCAGAACAACAGATGAATTTTTATCTCTTGAAGATCGGTCATACTTTGCAAATAAGAGTAAAGCGGATCTATTTATCTCCATACATTGCAATGCCTCAAGAAATGAGAAGACTTACGGTTTTGAAACTTACTACTTGAGAGAATCTTCAAACAAAAAGTATTTACAGCGGAAGATGAAGCAGCTTGACGAAACAAACTTTATAATAGAGGATCTTGTAAGGACATCTAAAATGCAGGAGTCGGTGGAGCTTGCAAACTCTATTCATAAAAAAATAATCAATAATTTAAGGAAAAGTTACTCTGATATTAATGATCTGGGGATTAAGGAAGCACCATTCTTTGTTCTTTACAATACTAAAATGCCTTCGGTTTTGGCTGAAATATCGTTCCTTTCACATAAAATGGAGAATCAAAGACTCCAAAATCAAACTTATTTAAAATCAGTAGCAAGAGCAATTGCAGAGGGTATCCTTGATTATATTCAGAAAAATGGTGCTCATAGTAAGAAGTAAATGATTAAATTCTCGATTTATCTAAATACCAGCCTTAGGTTTGACAAGTATTTATCTGACCTACTTCATTTTTCAAGAAATAATATTTTTCAGCTCTTCAAAGATAATAAGATCAAGCTTAATGGTAAAGATGTTAATAAATCTGTTATTGCCCAAAAGGGTGATGTTGTAGAGATAGATATTTCTCAAAATTACCATTTACCATTTTTAGAATCTGATTTTTCAAAATTAAAAGTTATATTTGAAAATCAGGAGTTTTTATTTATATACAAGCCTCCTCTATTTCACTCTGCAAATCTTAAAGGTAGTTTTTACTCTGTTGAATCTTATCTCAGTAAGGTTAACAGCAATTATGTTCTTCTCAATAGGCTCGATTTTAATACAGAGGGTATACTTATTGCAGCAAAGAGTAAAGAAGCTTTTTATAGATACAGAGCTTTTGAAAAATCTGACAAGATAGAGAAGTATTATATTGCTTTTGTTGATGGGTATCTGAAAAAACCGTTAGAGATACAGAGTGATTTTATCTCAAAAGGTGTAAAGAGAGTCAAGATATCTTCTTTCGGTTTGGGTAAACACAAAACATTCATAAATCCAATAGCATTTTACAATGGGGGAACATTAGCAGATATCAAAATATTCAGAGGAGCAAGGCATCAAATTCGTGTCCATTCTGCTTCATCGGGGTATCCACTTATGGGTGATTTTTTATACAACAAAAATATTGATAAAGCTGGGAGTTACTTCCTATTCTGTTACAAATATAATATAGATGGAGCTATCTTTGATTTTACTGAGTCATCACCTCTTAAATCTTCATTTAAAAAATTTTTAATATAAAAAATCTTGTAATTTTGCCAATCTTATATTAGAAGGTTTAACTTTTTCAAATTCCAATATGAAATATAAATTTCAGACTTTTTATCTGGTTTTAATAGAAAAGGAGAAAATATGATAGAAGTTAGGAATCTATCTAAATATTATGGAGCTTTTTCTGCAATTGAGAATATATCTTTTGATATAACAAAGAGTGAAATAGTCGGATTTTTAGGTCCAAATGGTGCAGGGAAAACTACAACAATGAAAATCCTTACATGTTTTATGAGACCTACTTCTGGGAGTGTTACTATTGGAGGAGTTGATATATATGACAACTCTCTCGAAATAAAGAGGAAGATCGGTTATCTCCCTGAGAATAACCCCCTATACTACGATATGACAGTAAGAGAGTATCTATCCTACATAGCTGCAATAAAAGAGATCAGTAAAAGTGAGATTGGCAGTGCAGTAAATACTGTTTCTCAAAAGTGTGCTCTAAATGATGTTTTAGGTAAAAAGATAGGGACTCTTTCAAAGGGATACAAACAGAGGGTAGGTATATCTCAGGCAATTATTACAAACCCACAGATATTAATACTTGATGAGCCTACTTCAGGTCTTGACCCCAATCAGATAGTTGAAATTCGTGAATTGATAAAGGAACTTGGAAAGGAGAAGACGGTAATACTCAGCACTCATATTTTATCAGAAGTTGAGACAACTTGTAATCGCCTGATTATAATCAATAATGGTAAAATAGTTGCAGATGGCACCAAAGATGATATTGCTAAAGATAATAAAGATAAATGGGAGATAATTTTAACTGTCAAGAGTGATGAAGTTGAAGATGTAAAGAGTAAACTTTTATCTACCCATGGTGTAATTGGGATAAAAGATATAGTTAAAATTGAAAATGGTATCTTTTCATTTAAAGTGGAGAGTATCCCCCAAAATATAGCAATAGAGAGTATATTTGCCCTCTGTTCGGCTAACAATTTTATAATTTATGAATTTAAGAGGGTGGAGCATTCACTTGAAGAGATATTCAAACAACTAACAGTTGAGTAAATTTTGAAAGGGAGATAGATGAAAGGGAAAATAATAGCAGAAAGAGAGCTTCACAGTTACTTTAATTCGCTATCCGCATACATTGTCGGTGGTGTATTTCTTTTTGTAACAGGGTGGTTTTTTGTATCTAATCTTTTTTTGGCAGCAATAGCAAGTATTAGGACAGTTGTAGAGCTTGTCCCATTTCTGTTTCTTTTTTTTATTCCCGCAATTACAATGGGGAGTTTTACAGAGGAGCGGAAAACAGGGACAATAGAGATGCTTTTTACACTTCCGGTTACTGATTTTGACATTATAGCGGGGAAATTCCTCTCAAATTTATACCTTACCTTAATAATTTTATCATTTACACTCTTTTATCCAATAACACTCTTTATAATTGGGGATCCAGATCTTGGAGAGGTAATCTCACAGTATATAGGACTTATACTCCTTGCATCAGCTTATATTTCAATAGGTATGGCAGTATCATCCTTTTCATCAAATCAGGTTGTTTCCTTTATCATTACTTTTTTGATACTCTTTCTATTTTTTATTATTGACAAATTTCTTATATTTTTTCCTGATAATGTTTCATCAGTAATAAATTATATATCTGTAATGCCTCACTTTCACAATATTATCAAAGGTGTTATTGATTCCACTGATCTTGTATACTTTTTTTCATTAATAATAGCGTTTCTTTATATAACATTATACTCTCTTGAGAGGAGACATTGGAATGGATAGAAAAAAGTTGGGAGCGTTTAATGCTCTCTTTTCAATATTTATATTTATTGCTCTTTTAATAGTGATAAATATTCTTGCATACAAATATCATGCTAAATTGGATTTTACCGAAAACAGCATCTACTCTTTGAGCAAGGAGAGTAGAGAGATTGCAAAAGGGGTAGAGAGTAATTTTATAGTTAAATGTTTTTTCAGTAGAAATCTCCCTGAAAATTACATGGTTAACAAAAGATATCTGAAAGATCTTCTTCACGAGTATAGTTCCTTATCTAATGGAAAGATAAGTTATGAATTTATAGACCCTGAAGAATCTACAGAATGGAAAAGTAAGTTGCAATCATTAGGGATACCGGGTCTTCAGATAACAGGTGTAACCAGTGATAAGTTTGAGGTTAAAAATATATATATGGGGATAGCATTTTTCTACGGAGACAAAAAAGAGGTCATCCCTATTTTAAGAACTCCTTCAAATCTTGAATATAACATAACCAAAATAATCAGCAAACTTACTTCAAAACAGCTTCAAACTATTGGATTTTTATCAGCAAGTGGCACCGCTATCCCTGAAATTGATATGAAGAGTCTCACTGAAGTTATGTCAGAGTATTTAGATATCAAAACAGTAAAACTAATAAAATATATTGGGATAGAAAAGGGGACTGATATCCTTGTTGTTGCAAATCCAAGAATGCAGCTTAGTGAATGGACAAAATTTCAGATAGATCAGTTTATAATGTCTGGAAAGCCTGTAATTTTTCTTGTTGATATGTCGAGCACAGATTTTACAAATATGTCATCTATAAAGAGTAACACAGATATAAATACACTCCTCCAAAAGTATGGGGTGAAAGTCTCTGAAGAGTTAATTGCAGATTCCAAAAATCAGAGGATAGGATTAGAGAAAATGGTTGGAGGGTTTGTTGTTCAAAATACTATTAACTACCCTTTTTATCCTGTTTTCACAGATATCAATCGAGATTTTACATTTTTGTCAGACTTTGATGGATTGTATTTCCCGATAATAAACAGAATTGAGATTATTGACAATAGCAGTAAAAGTAATATACATTGGTTATTTAAAAGTTCCCCCAAAAGTTTTCTCCAAAATCCACCTTACGATATTGACCCTTACCAAAATTTTGATCCTTCAAAGTTTAATTCAAACGAGCAGTATATTGGTGGGGTAATAATAGATGGTGCGTTAGAAAGTGCTTACAATAATGTTGATCTTAACAAACTTAATGACCCAGATATTGAGAAAAAGGTTAACAAAGAGGATTATGAAAAGTTTGATTTAAATCAGATAAAGAAGAGTTTTATCTCAAAAACGGATAAAGCTAAAGTTATAGTAATAGGGGACTCTGATTTCATAAAAGATGCTTTGATGGATAAAACAATGGAGTCGTTCTTTATGAATATGGTTGATTGGTTGATAGACAACAGAGGACTTATGAATATCCGTTCAAAGGGTATAAAGCTAAGATTAATAGATGAACCATCCTCTTCTGTTAAGTTATTTATAAAAGTATTTAATATTGTTGTTCCTACTATTTTACTTCTGCTCATTGGGTTTTTTATAAGAGCAAGATGGGGTAAGAAGTATTAATATTTTAAATCAGAAATGTTTTTTATTAAGATATGAAGATTTGATAATGTTTCTCTAATGCAATTCTTTCATCTCTTAATGTAGTTCCATTTCTAATTTTTAAAGTTGACATACTTACTTGATAGTTGCTCTCTAAAATTTTTATGTGGAGCAGTATTTTAATTATTTGCAAATAGTTTGGCTCATAACTCTTTTAAATTTATTTATTGACCTTTATATTAATAATTGTTATAGACATCATTTACTTTTTTTATATTTCAAAGGAGAATAAGATATGGATATACAGATAGAGGTTGTAAGCCCTACCCAAAAATCAGTTACTATTACCTATCCTAAAGATACGATTTCTGACGAGCTGTCTAAGGAGTATCAAAAATTTCAGAAAAAAGTCTCAATTAAAGGTTTTAGAAAAGGTAAAGCCCCAATTCAGATGATTAAGAAGTTTTATGATGACTCAGTAAAGTATGAATTGTTAAACAGACTTATCAATGATGGGATAGAAACTGCTGTTAAAGATAACAAGCTTGTCTATGTTGGTGATCCTGTTATTAAAGATGTTTCAGATATATCTATTGATAATGACCTCAAAATAAATGCAGAGTTTTATAATATAGAGGAGTTTCAACTCAAAAATTATAAAGGTCTTGATATTGATGTTGAGAAGCCTAATATTACTGATGAGATGTTCCAAAACAACATCAAATATATACAAGAAAGATTTTTATATTATGAAGATGTTGAAGATGAAAATACTCCAATAGAAGATGGATTTCAGGTTATTGCTGATATTGATGCATATATTGACGGGGATAAGAGCAGTGATCTATCTAAGAATGAGTATATCCTTACCATTGGTCAAAATCACTATCTTGAAGGTTTTGATCACTACTTTGTTGGTCTTCATAAAAATGACTCTACAGAGGTTAGCCACCCTGCAATTGTTGGTGGAGAGAGTAGGGATGTTAAATTCATAATCAATGTAAAATGGATTAAGAAGCCTGTCCTTCCTGAAATAAATGAAGATTTTATTGCTCAATTTGGTGATAAGTATAAGAGTGTTGAAGATTTTAAGGAGCAGCTAAGATCTGAAATGGAAAAAAATATTGAAAAAGAAACAAGAGATGTAGCTATTTCCAAAGCACTCGATAAGATAAGGGGTGAAAACCCTTTTGAAATACCTCAATTTATAGTTGAAAAGCAAGTAGAGGAGATCAAA
The DNA here is from genome assembly GCA_020722945.1 of Candidatus Methylomirabilis sp. Lineage (GTDB taxonomy): Bacteria > DYJV01 > DYJV01 > DYJV01 > DYJV01 > DYJV01. The sequence continues at coordinate 14,425 of DYJV01000043.1, forward strand.
AAGAGTGCTCATAAAAATCTTAATGAAGATGAGGAGTCATTTAATAAGAGATTAACTGAAATAGCAGTAAACCAGCTAAAAAATACTGTATTGCTCCAAAAAATTAGAGATATCGAAAATATCACATTAGATCGTGAAGATATAGAGGCTGAATACGAAAATTTATCTAAGATGTTTAATATTGCAAAAGAAACTATCGTAGATTACTACTCCAAAAACGAAAAACTTGTATCTGATATGATAAATAAAGTTTTATTTAGAAAAATTGCTTCATTCATAATTGATAATTCAAATATCAACTATATCCAATTTGAAAATAAAGCAGCACAAGAGTAACCAAATATCCACAAAGTGATCGTTATCTTTGTTAAATTTTAAAATATATGCCTTTTTTTAGGAGGAAAGATGAATCTTACGCCAATAGTTATAGAGACTACTTCAAAGGGTGAAAGAGCTTACGATATTTATTCAAGATTATTAAAAGACAGGATAATATTACTTGGTTCTGCTATTAATGATAGTGTTGCAAATGCAATAATTGCTCAGATGCTTTTTTTAGAAGCTGAAGACCCTGAAAAAGATATTTTTTTATACATAAATTCACCTGGTGGCTCTGTTACATCAGGTCTTGCTATATATGATACAATGCAGTATATCAAATCTGATGTATCTACAATCTGCATTGGACAAGCTTCAAGTATGGGTGCTGTTTTACTTGCGGCTGGGGCTCAAAGTAAAAGATATGCTTTGCCTAATTCAAGAGTAATGTTGCACCAACCTATGGGTGGTTTTCAGGGGCAGGCATCTGATATTGCGATACACGCAAAAGAGATGGCAACTGTAAAAGATTTAATAAATCAAATTTTATCAAAGCATACAGCTAAAAACATTGCTCAAATAAAAAAAGATACAGATAGAGATTTTTTTATGAATAGCAATGAAGCCTTAAAATATGGTTTAATAGACAAAGTCATTCAAAAAAGGGGTGAGGAGGGCTCATAATTGGAACATGTAATTTCTGTTTTGGTTCAGAATGAGTTTGGTGTCCTTTCAAGAGTTGTTGGTCTATTTAGCGGAAGAGGATTCAATATTGAGAGTCTTAATGTAGCTGTTACTAAAGATCCCAAAATTTCAAGGATTACTCTTGTTACCAAAGGTAGTGAGCTGATAATAGAGCAGATAAAGAAGCAGCTCAATAAACTAATAGATGTAATAAGAGTAATTGATATGAATGAAGTGGGTGATTTTGTTGACAGAGAGCTTGCTCTTGTAAAGATAAGTCCTACTGTCAATAAACGTGGGGAACTTATAAATTTAGTAAATGTTTTCAGAGGTAAAATTGTAAGTATCAATAAGGAGCATTTTATTATAGAGATCACAGGTGATAAGAGTAAGCTTGAAGCATTTCTTGATCTAATGCAGCCTTACGGATTAGTAGAAATTACAAGGACAGGTATCCTTGCAATGTCAAGATAAAAAATTTTTTGGAGGCAAAATGAAAGTATATTATGAACATGATGCAAACCTTAATCTTCTGAAAAGTATGAAAATAGCTGTTATAGGTTATGGTAGCCAAGGATTTGCACACAGCAATAACCTTAAAGAGAGTGGAATGAACGTTGTTGTAGGCTTGAGAAAAGGTAGCACTTCATGGCTCAAAGCTGAAAAGGGTGGTTTAAAAGTTATGGAAGTTGAGGATGCTGTTAAGAATTCTGATGTAATTATGATTCTTACACCTGATGAGCATCAAGGTGCTCTATATAGAGAGAAAATTGCACCTAATATAAAAAATGGGTCTTTTCTTGCTTTTGCACATGGATTTAATATCCATTTTGGTCAGATAAATCCTATAAAAGATATAAATGTTTTTATGGCTGCACCAAAAGCACCGGGACACCTTGTGAGGAATGAGTATGTTAATGGTAAGGGTGTTCCTATTCTTATTGCTATACATCAAGACCCTTCCGAAAAGACAAAAGATATTGCACTTGCGTATGCTACTGCTATTGGTGGTGGTAAAGCTGGTATCATAGAAACAACATTTAAAGATGAGACAGAGACAGACCTATTTGGGGAGCAGGTTGTTCTTTGCGGAGGGACAACAGCCCTTATTAAAGCTGCATTCGAAACACTTGTTGAAGCTGGATACCCACCTGAAATGGCATATTTTGAGTGTTGTCATGAGCTTAAGTTGATAGTTGATCTGATATATGAGGGTGGAATTTCCAATATGAGATACTCTATAAGCAATACTGCCCAGTATGGTGATCTTACAAGAGGACCTCGAATTATCACTGAAAACAGCAAAGATGAGATGAAAAAGATACTCAAAGAGATACAAAATGGGGAGTTTGCAAAAGAGTGGATGCTTGAAAATCAGGTTAATAGACCTATTTTTAATGCTCTGACAAAAAATGACGAAACTCACCTTATTGAGGAGACAGGCGCAAAATTAAGAGGGATGATGCCATGGCTCAAAAAGGGTAAACTTGTAGATAAGGATAAAAATTAGAGGAGTAGATGAAGATAGCAAAAGAGGGTTACACTATTTTATTAACCATTGCGATAGCAATGGTTTTTTCTTTTCTCTTTAATATAAAGTTTTTAGCTGTTATTTTGCTAATATTACTACTTTTCTCTCTATATTTTTTTAGGGACCCTAAAAGATTTAGACCTCTCTCAGAGAACTTTATTGTTTCTCCTGCTGATGGTAAAGTCATAGAGATCAAAAAGTTATTTTCAGAGAAACTCCAAGAGGAATCCTACAAAATCAGTATATTTATGAGTGTATTTGATGTCCATTTCAACAGACTTCCATATAGGGGTGTTATCTTGAAAAAAGATTATAGAAAAGGTAAATTTTTTAATGCTTCACTTGATAAAGCTTCTGAAGATAACGAAAAAATGATATATTATGTTGATTCTACTAAATTCAAATATACTGTTACCCAGATTGCAGGATTGATAGCACGAAGAATAGTATCTTACCCTAATTCTGGGGAGGAGCTAAATACTTCAGATAAACTTGGTATTATAAAATTTGGCTCAAGAGCTGAGATAGAGATTCCCCAAAATATTATTGATATCAATATTTCAGTTGGTCAGCAGGTCTATGCGGGTGAAAGTATAATAGGCTCAATTAAAGGTAGTCTTTTGTAATGGCTTTTAAAAAGATACAGAGACCTATCTATGTATTACCTAATATTTTTACCACAGGTAACCTCTTTTGTGGTTTTTACTCTATCATTGCATCACTTAATGGTGATTTTAAAATTGCGGCAATAGCGATAATTGTAGCAAATATTTTTGATGTTGCAGATGGTAGAGTTGCCCGAATAACCAACACTACCAGCAAATTTGGTTTGGAGTATGACTCTTTGTGTGATTTGGTATCATTTGGTCTTGCTCCAAGTTTACTTATATATACATGGGCACTTGTCCCCTATGGCAAATATGGCTGGGTAGGTTCATTTTTATTTACTGCATGTGGTGCTTTGAGGCTTGCAAGATTTAATGTTATGGTTGCAGTATCTGAAAAAAGCAGGTTTACAGGTTTACCAATACCTGCTGCCGCAAGTATGATAGCAACTTTGGTTTTACTTATGTTTGAAGTTGGCAAATTTGAAATAGGTAAAAATATTATTCTTCTTATATCGGTTTATACTTTATCATTTCTCATGGTTAGCAATGTTAGATATTTTAGCTTTAAAGATACCAAATCACTTACTCAAAAGCCTTTTAAACTTCTCTTCTTCTTTACACTTGCTATTCTGATTGTAGTTTTAGAGCCAGAAATAACTCTTTTCTCTCTTATGCTGATTTATACACTTTCTGGTCCTTTGGAGGGTTTGTATCATAAAATTTTTAGGAGGAGTAGCATTGTCAGAGATAATAAAGATATTTGATACAACTTTGCGTGATGGTGAGCAGTCACCCGGTGCAAGTATGACTCCTGATGAGAAGATAATTATTGCTAAACAACTTGTAAAACTTAATGTTGATATTATTGAAGCGGGTTTCCCAATTGCAAGTGAGGGTGATTTTAATGCTGTAAGAAGGATAGCACAAGAGGTAAAAGGTGCTGAAATTGCAGGTCTTGCAAGAGCAAACAGAGAGGATATAGAGCGTGCTTATGAAGCAATAAAGTATAGTGATATGCCTCGTATCCACACATTTATTGCAACATCTCCTATCCATATTGCTTCTAAGCTGAAATTAAAGCCTGAAGAAGTTATTGAAAGAGCTGTAGATTCAGTAAAATTTGCAAAGAAGTTTACATCCAGTGTCGAATTTTCTGCTGAAGATGCCACAAGGAGCGAATTACCTTTTCTTTTAGAGATATTTCAAAAGGTAATTGATGCAGGGGCAACCTCCATAAATATCCCTGATACAGTTGGTTATACTGTTCCAGAGGAGTATGCTGGGATTATCAAATACCTTATAAACAACATAAACGGTGCTGAAAAGGTGATATTTAGTGTTCATTGTCATAATGATTTAGGATTGGCTGTTGCAAATACACTTTCAGCAATAAAGGCTGGGGCAAGACAGATTGAAGCCACTATCAATGGTATTGGTGAGAGAGCTGGTAATGCTGCACTTGAAGAGATTGTAATGGCATTAAAGACAAGAAAAGATTTTTATAACTACGATACAAATATTATAACTGAAAATATATTTCCCACAAGTAAGCTTGTATCTCAGATAACAGGTATCTCAGTTCAGCCCAACAAAGCTATTATTGGGAAGAATGCTTTTCTCCATGAATCTGGAATACATCAGGATGGAGTCTTAAAAGCTAAGGAGACCTACGAAATAATGAAGCCTGAAACCGTAGGAATCACAAAAGATAATATTATTTTGGGTAAACACTCAGGGAGACACGCATTCAAAGATAAGTTGGTGCAATTTGGATATGATCTTAGCAATGAAGATTTTGAAAAAGCGTTTAATGCATTTAAGAAAATAGCTGATAAGAAAAAGGTTGTCTATGATGAGGATATTGATGCAATAATAGCTGAAAATATTCTTAGAATACCACAAAGATATGAACTAAAATATATCAATGTCAATAGTGGCACATTTGTTAAACCATCTGCAACAATAGAGATGATGATGGATGATAAATCTGTCTTAAAGGCAGCTTTTGGTGATGGTCCTGTTGATGCTGCTTTCAAAACAATAAAAGAGATTACAGATATTGACTGCAAACTTATCACTTACTCAGTAAAAGCGATAACGGGCGGCACTGATGCTCTTGGTGAGGTATCTGTGAGGATTGAGTATAATGGGAAGCAGGTCTCTGGTCAGGGTGCTGATACAGATATTATAGTAGCGAGTGCAAAAGCATTTGTAAATGCTCTAAATAGGCTTTCATATAGACTTGAAAATTGGGTAGATCTAAAATAAAAGATATCCTGAAAAAGATAGGCGTAAGGAGTAAGGCTGAAGGGAAAGAAAAAAGAGTAAAAGCAAAAAAAAATTGACCACCC
>DYJV01000044.1 GCA_020722945.1 Candidatus Methylomirabilis sp.
CAGATACTCCAGCTTTATAGTTTTTAAAACTTTGAAAATTGAAATTGTATAATATTTTTAAAACTACTTTACTTTTATACATTAAGATTTAGATATCAACTTATTTTCAGAATCTTAGTTATGGCATTTATATTGCATACTAAAATTGTCAAAATATGAAAGAATATTTTAATAAACAGGAGGTTAAAATGGATTTTCAATTACCAGAGGAGATAAGAGCCCTTCAGAGTATGGTTAGAGAGTTTGTCCAGAAAGAGATCTCACCTAATGCTGACAAATGGGATGAAGAGCACTATTATCCAAGAGATCTTGTAAAAAAAATGGGTGATTTAGGTTTTTTCGGATGTATTATTGACGAAGAGAATGGTGGTAATGGAATGGGTTTTTTGGCTCAGACAGTATTAACAGAAGAGCTATCAAGGGGGAGCAGCAGTCTTAGAGTTGCAGTAAATTGCAATGGTGCTGGAAGTGCTTTTGAAATTTACAAATATGGAACCCCAGAAGCAAAGAAAAAATATATACCCAAATTAATGGCAGGTGAATATCTTGGAGCTTTTGCTATCACAGAGCCAAACGCAGGTTCAGATACAATGTCTATGAAGACAGCCGCTGAAGATAAAGGTGACTACTTTTTACTAAATGGTGCTAAAACATGGATATCTAATGCACAAGTTGCTGATGTAGCTATTGTCTATGCTTATCACGATAGAAGTCAAGGAAGTAAAGGGTTATCCGCTTTTGCTCTTGATATGAAGCAAGAGGGTGTCACAACAACAGCCCTTGACAAACTTGGGACAAGATCTTCTCCTACAGGTGAAATAATTATGGAGAATGCAAAAGTTCCAAAAGAGAATCTACTCGGCAAATTAGGCGATGGTGTAAAGATTATGTTTTCATCACTCAACCAGACAAGGCTCTTCACAGCAGCAGGTGCTGTAGGTGTTGCACAGAGCTGTCTTGATGTTACTACAAAGTATTGCACAGAGAGGAATCAGTTTGGAAAACAGATTGGTGAATTTCAGATGAATCAAGACCTTGTAGCACAAATGGCTGTAGAGATTGAAGCTGCAAGATTACTTACCTACAAAGCAGCATGGCAGAAAGATCAGGGCGAGCATGGAAATACAGTAGAGACTTGTTTTGCCAAATATTATGCAGGGTTAGTTGCTCAAAAATGTTCACACTCAGCAATGAAGATACTCGGTTCTTACGGATACTCTCCTGAATACCCTGTAGCACGTCTTTACAGAGATGCAGTTCTTTATCAAATAGTTGAAGGGACAGAAAATATTCAGAAATGGATAATTGCTCTTGACCAATTAGGCTACAGAAAAGCAAACAAATAAAAAAGTGGCTAAAAGCCACTTTTTTATTTCTATTAATCTTTTATCTTATATTTATTTAATTTCTTATGAAGACCTGTCCTATGTATTCCAAGAAGTTCAGCAGTTTTTGTTTTGTTGCCATTTGTAACTTTGAGGGCTTTAATTATCGATTCCCGCTCTCTTTTCTCCATCTCCTCTTTAAGTCTGCTCACAGAACTAGTTGAGTAATTCTCAACTGTTTCAGGATTTATCTCAATATTTTCAAAGATATATGAAGGCAATGTTTTTATAGTGAGTTTATTTGAATCTGCTTTGTATATTGAAAGCTCTATTACATTTTTTAACTCCCTTATATTACCAGGCCATTTGTAAGATTTTAAGATGTTTATATATTGGGGCTCTATCTCTCTAACTTCTGTATAATTAGATAAGATATTGAGAAGGTGGTAAGCTAATTTTTCAATATCACCCCGTCTCTCCCTGAGTGGTGGAATCTTTATTGGAACAGTGTAGATTCTATAATACAGATCTTCTCTGAATTGATTTTTTTCTACCATTTTCTTTAGATTGCGGTTAGTAGCACAGATAAGCCTAAAATCAACCTTTTGAGGTGATGATTTACCTATCCTCTCAACCTCTTTCTCCTGTAAAACTCTCAAAAGTTTAGCTTGGAGGCTAAGTGGGAGATCACCTATCTCATCAAGGAAAATAGTCCCACCATTTGCAAGCTCAAACTTTCCCGGTTTCCCATGTTTTAATGCCCCTGTAAAAGCACCCTCAGTGTATCCAAAGAGTTCAGACTCTGCAAGCTCTGAGGGGATTGAGGCACAGTTAACCTTGACAAAAGGTTTATTTCTTCTAATACTTTCAAGGTGAATAGCATGTGCAAAAAGCTCTTTCCCTGTCCCACTCTCACCAAGAAGTATTACAGTAGAATCTGTAGGTGCTATCTTCTTGGCAAATACTTTACCTGCAAGAAATTCATCATCTTCACCTATAAGATCATCAAATGTGTAGTGGGCATTATGCATATTTACTATCTGTGTTTTATATTTGTTTATCTCATTTTTTAGGTTTTGAAGCTCTTTTGTAAGCTGATCAATGTCTTTGGCTTCCTTGAATATTATCTTCCCTATTGCACCATAGGTATTGTTTTTGTAGTTTACAGGAATTCTTGATACAACTCTCAACTCATCTTTAAATTTCTGGACTTTACCTATCTCCTCTTTCCCTGTTTTTGCAACAAGGTGTAATTTGGAGTTGGGGATAAGATTAGTGATATGTTTACCAACATATTTGGATAACTTTGCATTAAAAAATCTTTCATTTAAAGAGTTGTAATACTTTATTCTACCCTCTTTGTCTACAAGAATGACTCCTTCATAAGGGTTGTTAACCAGTGTGTGAAGAGAGAGAACACCTTCAATAGATGAGAAGAATGTTGAGACAATCTCATTTTTTACAAAATCAACAATAAAGCATACTTTAAAATCAAAAGCCTGATTTTGAAATAACTTTATATAAAATTTTACTCCTCGCTGATCAAGAAAAGAGGTTTTCCCATTAACAATATATCCTGCAACATTAAAATCTTCACCAAATATCTCTTTATAATTGATATTTTTGAATATTAAATCTTTATCCTGAATTATTACTGCTGGAATTTTTACATAATCTAAAATATCTTTTAATAAACTAAGCATAAAAATCTCTCCATTTTATTGTTGTGATTTTTATACACTACATTATATTTTTAGTCAAGTCATATCATATTTAACAATTATATTTATAAGGTTGTAATGGCATATTAATTGCAAAACCTTTTTTTACTATACTTAATATTTATAGAATTCATCTTTCTCAAATTTAGGACTCCCCTATGGAAACAAACAAAATAGATTATATATACCTTGATTCTATGCTCAAAGAGGATGAAATATCTTTCAGAGAACAGCTAAAGAGTTTTGTTGATCAAAGCATTTTACCTGTGTTTGAAAATACTCTACCAGATATAAATTCAGTCAAAAATATAATCTACGAATTGGGGAGAAACAAATTAATAGGTTCTTTTATAAATGGTTACGATTGCCCCGGATATAGTGCATTAAAACAGGGGTTAATATGTCAGGAAATAGAGAGAGCAGACGGAGGATTAAGAAGTTTTCTAACTACACAAGGTTCCCTTGTAATGTTTGCAATCTGGAAATTTGGTTCAGACATCCAGAAGAAAAAGTATCTTCAAAAAATGGGAAAGTGTGAAATAATAGGAGCTTTTGGCCTTACTGAAGAGGATGCAAATGGCAACCCTGCACAAATGAAAACATTTGCTTATAAAGATGGGGGAAAATGGATAGTAACTGGTAAAAAAATGTGGATAACCAACGCACCAATCGCTGATATTGCCATTATATGGGCAAAAACAGACAATGGGATCAAGGCGTTTATATTGGAGATGGATAGTAAAGGGGTGACACTCGTCCACAACAAAGTTCATACATCGTTAAGGGGACTTATAACATCGGCAATAGAGCTCAATGATGTAATAATCCCAGAAAAAAATATTCTTCCAAATGTAGATGGTCTCAAATCAGCCTTAATATGCCTTTCAGAGAAGAGATACGGTGTTGCTTGGGGAGCACTCGGTGCTGCAACAGACTGCTACACCGAATCTATGAATTATGCAAAAGAGAGGATAATTTTTGGGAAACCTCTTGTTTCTTCACAATTAGTTCAAAAAAAACTTGTAAATATGCTGATAGAACTAACCAAATCAAAAGCAGTTACTATTCAGGTAGCAAGGATAAAAGATAAGGGTAAAGATTTCAGACACGAAATGGTCTCATTCATAGCCCTGAATAACCTTACCAAATCCGTTGAAATAGCAAGGGAAGCAAAGGATATACATGGAATAAACGGTATTTCAACAAAATCAAGAGTAATAAGGCACCTTCTAAATCTCGAATCTCTTGATGGGTATGAAGGGACAAATGATCTTTATACTTTAATAGTAGGTAGAGATATAACAGGCATGCAGGCATTCTTCTAACTTCATCAATGTAGATTATAATATACAGAAGTGTATTTTCTACACAAAAAGGTTAAAATATTAAAAATTTTAAATGTTCTTGATTCAAAGAGAAATAAATATTATCTGAGTTAACCTTATTCACTCACTTGCGTTAAATAAAAAATAAAATTAATTTTGCAACATTTAAAATTTAAAATAAAGTAACTAAAATTAAGTATTAAATGATTATCGTTTCTTTACATACTATGATCTTTTAAAATTTTAATTTTAATTTTAATGTCTGCATAGTGCATCCCCCAACTGTTTCATCTAACAACTTTTAAAAGGGTAAATTTGAAGTTCTAAAGATAGTCATTTAAGATAGATTTGAGGTAGAAAAACTTTCAAGTAGGGATATTTATAGATAACAGAGCTTTTAAATTTTTAATCTTTTTCTTAAAATCAGATAGATGTTAGGGAGTAACTCTTTGATTATCAGTTTGATTTTGCAAAATTTCTCTTATTCTGAGCTATTTTGGGCAATTTTATTTACAACTAATGGCATAATCATTGCAATATATAATCTACAAATTTTTAAATATTCCCAGCTCAACCTTAATCATAAATTATATTGAAAAATTATTAAACAATCTACATCAAAATAAATTGAAATTAAAATAATTAAAAAAGGAGAAATAAATGAGAAATTTTAGCGACATAGTATTTGTAAGTGCTGTAAGAACACCTATGGGAAGTTTTGGAGGAACATTGAGAGAAATGCCTGTTTACGAAATGGCTTCTTTTGCTGCAAAGGAAGCCATCAAGAGAGCAAATTTAAATGGCGACGAAATTGATGAATCTATCATTGGGAACTGTCGTCAAGCAGGAAATAGGGTAAACCCTGGAAGGACAGTAGCATTGAAAGCTGGATGTGCACAAAATATGCCGGGATTTACAATCAACAAAGCTTGTCCAGCAGGTCTAAAAGCAATATCAATGGCAGTAACACAAATTGCAGTTGAGCAAGGGGATATAATACTTTGCGGTGGCATGGAATCTATGAGTACAATCCCTTTCCTCCTCAGAAATGTCCGATGGGATGGTTTTAGAATGGGTGACAAAGTTCTCGAAGATGGCTGGAGCGACAGTCAAGATCCTGTGGCACTTGTCAGCATGGGGATGACTGCTGAGAATGTTGCTGATAAATGGGGTATAACAAAAGTAGAGATGGACGAATATGCAGTTCGTTCACATAGACTTGCTTACGAAGCTCAACAGAAAGGTTATTTTGATGAAGAGATTACACCTGTTGTTATCCCTGCTACAAATAAAAAACCTGAAAAGATATTTGCCAAAGATGAGTCAATAAAACCTGAAACAACAATGGAGATTCTCTCAAAATTGAGACCTGCATTTAAAAAAGATGGAATGGTTACTGCTGGGAATGCTTGCGGTCTGACTGACGGAGCTGCAATGCTTATAGCAATGACAAGAGAGAAAGCAAAAGAGAAAGGATTGAAACCTCTTTTCTCAGTTATAGATTTTGTTTCATCTGCTGTTGATGGGAAATATATGGGTGAAGGGCCAGGTGTTGCAATCCCAAAACTCCTCAAAAGAACAAAAATGGAGATAAGTGATATAGATCTTTTTGAGATAAATGAAGCCTTCGCATCACAAGTTCTTGCAAATGTTAAAATGTTGAATCTCGATATTAATAAGCTCAATCTCAACGGTGGGGCAATTGCTCTTGGTCACCCCACAGGGTGCAGTGGTGCAAGAATAGTAGTTACACTTTACCACCTATTAAAAAGGATGGACAAAGAGATTGGTTGTGCTTCAATATGCGGCGGTGGCGGTGCAACAATGGCAATGCTTATAAAAAGAGAAAGTTAATTCTTCATGGGGGGAAAAATGTTAAATTTATCTGGAAAAGTTGCAATAGTTACAGGCGGGACAAGAGGTATAGGAAAATCGATAGTTATGAAACTTGCCGAGCAGGGAGCAGCAGTTGCTCTTAACTATCGCAAAAGCTCAAAAGAGGCTGATGAGTTAGTAAATGAAATTAAAAGCAAAGGGAGAAAAGCAATTGCTGTTCAAGCTGATGTATCAGATTTTAATGGTGCACAAAATATGGTAAAAAGAGTAGTTGAAGAGTTGGGAAGTGTTGATATTCTTGTTACAAATGCCGGAATGAACTGGGACGGTGTTGTGTGGAAGATGACTGAAGAGCAGTGGGACAATGTTATCAATATAGATCTTAAAGGGACATTTAATTACATACGAGCAGTTGCACCCTTTATGAAAGACAAAAATTGGGGTAGAATTATTACTATCACATCAATTAATGGATTACGGGGTAAATTTGGTCAGATAAACTACTCTGCTGCAAAGGGTGGAGTAGTTGCTATGACAAAAGCTTGTGCAAAAGATCTTGGGAAATTTGGGGTTACTGCAAACTCTGTGGCTCCAGGATTTATCCTTACAGAGATGGGTGAATCTATGCCTGACGAATTTAAACAAGCAGCTATAAATGAAAGTGCCCTTAAAAAAGCTGGTAAACCTGACGATATAGCTAATCTTGTTGTTTTTCTTTCGTCAGAAGAGGCAGGGCATATAACAGGTGAAGTAATCAAAGTTGACGGCGGTCAATATATCTAATCATCTAAAAAATTTTGGAGGTAGTTTATGGATTACAAATTCATTAAAGTTGAAAGGAAAGATAACACTGTTTACCTCAATATCAACAAACCACCATACAATGTTCTCGATATCCCAACAATGAAAGAGATAAATAAAGCTCTCGACTCTCTTATTAGTGATAACGAGATAAATATACTTGTATTTGGCTCTGAAGGTGATAAAGCCTTCTCTGCTGGAGTTGATGTTGCTGATCATACAGAAGATAAAGTAGATGAAATGATCCAAGTATTCCACGGAATTTTCAGAAGACTTGACAAATTTAAAGGTATCACAATTGCAGCAGTAAAAGGTGCAACTCTTGGTGGGGGCTGCGAAGTAGCAATATTTTGTGATATGATATTTGCAGCAGACAACCTAAAAATAGGACAGCCTGAAATAAAACTTGCTGTTTTCCCACCTATAGCACTTGCTGTATTACCAAAAATAATCCCTCAAAAGAAAGCTTTTGAGATTATAGTTGGCGGAGAAGTATTTAAAGCTAATGAGGCATTGGCTATGGGGCTTGTAAACAAAGTCGTTCCAATAGCTGACTTTAATGCAGAACTTGCTAAATTTGTAGGGACATTTTCATCTTTAAGTGGCAGTGCCCTCAAAATTACAAAGGAAGCATTCAAGAAAGTTAACTCTCTCTCTTTCAATGAGTGCCTTGCAAATGTAGAGGATATTTATCTTAATAGACTTATGAAGTTAGAAGATGCAGAAGAGGGTTTAAAATCTTTTATGGATAAAAGAAAACCTATTTGGAAAAATAAATAAAATAGCAAAGGAGGAAACTATGAGTTGCAGTTGTTCTAATTCTTGTAAAGTTCCAGATAAAATAAAAACATGGCAGATGGTAGAGCCGGGGAAACTTGAATTAAAAGAGATTCCCGTTCCAGAGCTTGGAGATAATGATGTTTTAGTTGAGGTTGCAGGTTGTGGAGTTTGCCACACTGATCTTGGTTACTTTTACGACGGAGTTCCTACTGTAAGCAAGCCACCACTTACACTTGGTCATGAGATAAGTGGTAAAATTGTTGCCGCAGGGAAAAATAAAGGTAATATGATAGGAAAAGAAGTAATTATTCCTGCTGTTATGCCTTGCAATCAGTGTGAAATATGTAAATCTGGAAGAGGTAACAGATGTTTATTCCAAAAAATGCCCGGTAATAGTATCGGTATTTATGGTGGATTTTCAAGTCATATACCTGTTCCTGCTGATGATCTATGTATTGTTACAGAGAGAAAACTTCCTCTTGAAAAGATAGCAGTTATTGCTGATGCAGTGACCACACCTTATCAAGCTGCTATGAGAGCAAATATTCAAAAAGGTGATAGAGTTGTTGTAATTGGTGCAACAGGTGGTGTAGGGACATACATGGTTCAGGTAGCCAAAGCATTAGGTGCTGCCTCTGTAGTAGGAATGGCAAGAAGTGTGGAGAAACTTGCAAGAATAAAGCAGTATGGATGTGATTTCACTATCAACATCAAAGACAAAACCTTTAAAGATATAAAAGAAGAGCTCAAAAATTACTGCAAAGAAAATAAACTTCCTCACAATTATGGCTGGAAAATTTTTGAAGTAACAGGGACAAAATTTGGTCAAGAGCTCGGTCTTGAGCTTCTCTCATTTGTTGGTAAGCTTGTGCTTGTAGGTTACGGTATGCATAAAATTGAATATATGTTCTCAAAAGTAATGGCTTTTGATGCTGAGATCATAGGGACATGGGGCTGTTTGCCAAAATATTACAATAATGTTTTAAAGATGGTAAATGAAGGTAAAATAGTAATGGAGCCATTTGTTGATGTCAGACCTATGAGCAAAATCAAAGAGGCATTTGAAGATGCTCATAGTGGGAAAATTTTACAAAGAATAATATTAAAACCTGATTTTTAGTAATAAAAAAATTATTTTATTAGGAGGATTTTATGAGTTTAGGATGGGTGCCAAGAGATAATAAGGTGAAAAATCATGACCTTTTTGGAAGTCAGCATTGGGGCAAATTTGAAGATGCACCATGCGTTGTTTATGAGAAAAAACCTTTAATTGACGACAAAGGTAATATTGTAGAGGGTCTTTATTCAGCATGGATATGGCTCAACAATCCAAATCAATACAACTCTTACACCACAGAGATGGTAAAGGGTGTAATATCTGGTTTTGGTGCTGCGTCAGGCGATAGAAGTGTTGTAGCTGTAGTTTTTACGGCTGTTGGAGACAAAGCATTCTGCACAGGTGGGAATACAAAGGAATATTCTGAGTATTACAGCAAAAGACCTAATGAGTATGGCGAATATATGGATCTTTTCAATGGTATGGTTGATGCTATACTCAACTGTAAAAAACCTACAATATGTAGGGTAAACGGAATGAGAGTTGCAGGTGGCCAAGAAATTGGTATGGCAAATGACCTTACAATTACTTCTGACCTTGCTATCTTCGGACAAGCAGGACCAAAACATGGTTCAGCTCCAGATGGTGGTTCTTCAGATTTTCTACCATGGTTCTTGTCAATGGAAGATGCTATGTATAACTGCGTTTCTTGCGAAATGTGGAGTGCATACAAAATGAAGAGACTTGGTCTTGTTACAAAAGTTGTTCCTGTTCTTAAAAAAGATGGTAAATTTGTAAGAAACCCTCTTGTTTACACAGACGAATTTATAAAAGATGGCGAAATAGTTTATGGAGATAACAAAAGTGGCGATGAAGCTAAAAAAGCTAAAGAGTTGATTTCTCAGTGTGAGATTGATCTTTCATTGCTTGATCTTGAAGTTAACAAACTCATATGGAAATTTGCAAATCTCTTCCCCGGCTGTTTAATCAAATCAATCGATGGAATCAGAGCTAAAAAGAAATTCTTCTGGGATCAGATGAAATTACCAAATAGACATTGGCTCGCTGCAAATATGATGGGTGAAGCGTATCTTGGATTTGGTGCATTTAATACCAAAAAGATAACTGGTCAGGATACTATTGATTTTATCGAATACAGAAAACTTATTGCACAAGCTGCAGATATGAATGATGAAGCTTTTGCAAGAGTTTTTGCCAAACCAAAACAGTAACAGAGTAACAATATCTTAAATAAAAAAAGAGCAGTGCAAACTGCTCTTTTTTTATTTTAAAAACAAAGAAGTTACAACTTCATAATCTAAAATGGTATCTCATCATCAACAGAATTTTGAGGTTCTTGAAACTCACTTGATGGGTGTGAAGATGCTTCATTTTTACCGTCAAGCATAATCATGTTGTTTGCCAAGACTTCCGTGGTATATTTCTTCTCACCATTCTGATCTGTCCAGCTTCTGGTGCGGAGTTTCCCTTCAACATAGACTAATTTCCCCTTTGTGAGATATTCACCACATATTTCAGCAAGCTTTCCAAAAGCAACAATTTTTACCCACTCTGTGATAGTTTGGAGGTTATTGTTTTTGTCTTTGTAAGTCTCGTCAGTAGCTATGCTAAAATTGGCAACACCTTTCCCATCAGAAGAATACCTGATTTCAGGATTTTTACCAAGCCTCCCAATAAGGATGACTTTATTTAGACTTTTTGCCATATCAATCCCTCTTATTAGTTTCTAATATACTTTCTAAAGATATTGAATCATCATCTTGGTCATCTGTAGATATATTTGGAGTAGCAGATGAAGTAGCTTTGGGTGGTGAGCTACTTGTTTCGAGGAGTGAAGAGATATTAAGATCATCAGATTGATCATCACTAACTTCCAAAGTAGCTGGCTTATTAAGATTGCTGGTTAGAAATAGTTTGACTTGAGTATCCTCTATCACTAAATCTATACTCTCCTCATTATCTTTTGAAGAATCTGGTGCAACAACCGGCTGAATAACATTTGGGGAAGAGTCAACTGATGGGGTGCTTTTGTCTGAAGATGATTTGTCAGGGAGAGAGGTTTCACTATTTTCTAATTTATCCACCTGATTTTTGGAAGTATCAGAAACAGCTTCACTAATCTTTGACTCTACCTTGCCACTTTCAACAAGATAATTATTGTTTGGACCAAGTTCATAAAATATAATTGAGAGCTTTTTAAAAACAGATGAAAAATCTGTATTACACTTAGGACAAAAATGGTAAGAATCAAATGTGGTATAATTACATTTTGGACACTTCATAAAACATTAATAAACATTTTAATTATTTAAGTCAATAATTTTTTAAATTAATTTTTAAAAATATAGTTTTAAAAAAGAGGTTTGATAAAAAGCTTTATACTAATTTTTTAATTGTAAAAGTTAGTAAATTCAGTTATAGTAAGATTTATTTTTTAAATACTCATACAATATGAATAATCTAATTATAAAGGGGGATTTTTTATGAATTCTGAAGAGATCAAGAAAAAAACAGGGAAAACAGCCAAACTATACTTTGAAGGGTTTACTGGTGAACGTCCTTATGAATTATGGAAAACATTCGATGAAGGGCTTGCAAAAGACCTTTCTCTATTTATTACAGGTCAAATGTATGCAAGGGAGCGAATCCCTCACCCAACAAGACAATTAGTCGCTGTTGCAGCTTTGACAGCTCTTGAGAGAAAAGATGAGCTCAAACTCCATATTTACGCCGCCCTAAATGTTGGATGTAAGCCACAAGAGGTTGCAGAGGTGATATTTCAAGTTGGGATATATGCAGGGATGCCAATTGTTAACAGTGGTTTAAAGTGCCTCAAAGATATTTTAATTGAAAGAGGAGAATGGGAAGATTTTATAAAGGATTAACTTTAACTATACTCTTATATAGAAATTATGCTGCAAAAATTCTCTTTGATGCTGCAAGCTTAAGTTTCTACACTATATTTAGCATAATTCCTTTATTTATGGTTATTTTCTCTATTTTTACAAATACCCCTTTTTTTGATAATTACTATATTGAGCTTCATAATTTTATATATCAGACTCTGCTTCCCGGGAAAACATCAATTATTATTAGATACATCGATATACTCCTTAAAAATTCTTCAAAACTTGGATTAATAGGAGCTTTATACGGGGTATTAGCAGTAATACTATTTTTGGGTAACTTCCAATATATTATTAACAAAATATTTAATACAGATAAAGAGCGATATTTATGGCACCCTCTTTACACATTTTGCACACTTCTTGGCTTTATACCAATGGTCTTGACAGTAGCAATATATGTTTCAATAAAACTTGAGAACTTTTTTAACTTTACATCGTATATTCACTTCTTTATGATATGGCTTATATTCAGCATTATATATAAAGTTATGCCAAAAAGAAGAGTTAATGTAAAAGCAATTTTAATAGGATCATTTGTAGCATCTATTGTATGGTTTACAATGAGGCTATACTTCACCTCATATATTTCAGACAGTAATATTTACCAAACTATTTACGGCCCAATGAATGTAATTTTAATGTTTTTTATCTGGATATACATTACATGGATAATAGTAATAACAGGAGCATACCTAATAACTTTGTTAGAAAATTTTTTTCAAAATAAGATGGAGATAAAAAATAATGTTAATAATTCCAGCCATTGATCTAAAAGATGGGAAATGTGTCAGGCTAAAACAGGGAAGAATGGAAGACAGCACTATATACTCCGACTCCCCTGATGAAGTAGCAGTTGGCTTTCAAAATATTGGTGTGAAGCGTCTACATATTGTAGATCTAAATGGTGCCTTTTCTGGTAAACCTGAAAATATCAATGCCATACAGAGTATTATTAAATCTGCCAATCTGATTACTGAACTTGGCGGTGGGATAAGGGACCTAAAAACAATTGAAAAATATTTTAATCTTGGATTAAACTACATTATACTCGGCACAGTCATTATTGAAAATGAGAATTTAGTCAAGGAAGCCGCAAAAATATTCCCTGATAAAATAATTGCTGGAATAGATGCTCTTGACGGAAAAGTTGCAATAAAAGGTTGGAAAGATGTTACCAATATAGATGCTCTATCCTTGTCCAAAAAGATGGAACAGTTTGGGGTGAGAGAGATAATCTATACCGATATAGGGAGAGATGGAATGCAGATGGGAGTGAATCTCGAAAGGACTGAAAATCTACAAAAATCTATATCAATACCTGTAATTGCTTCAGGGGGAGTCAAAGATATAAATGACATAAAAGCATTAAAAGATAGAAATATCTTTGCTGCTATTACAGGAAAAGCTGTTTATGAAGGGACACTTAACCTCCAAGAAGCTCTTAACTTGCAATGATAACAGACAACTTTAATAGAAAGATAAATTATCTGCGTATATCGGTAACAGACAAATGCAATCTTCGTTGTCTTTACTGTATGCCAGAAACAGGTGTCAAATTATTTTCACACAATGAAATTTTATCTATTGAAGATATCCTCTTCTTTGTAAAAACAGCATCAGAAATTGGTGTAGAAAAGATACGACTTACAGGTGGAGAACCTTTAATCAGAAAAAATATCTTTCACCTTATTAGCCAAATCGCATCACTTCCAAAGATAAAAGATATATCACTCACAACCAACGGAGTTTTACTTAAAGATAGTGCCCAACAACTTCTTGATTCAGGGATAAAACGTATAAATATAAGTCTTGACACATTAAAGAGGGATAAATTTCTATTCATTACAAGGCGAGATTTATTTGATAATGTTATAGAGGGTATCAGCGAGGCTGTCAAAATAGGTTTGAATCCACTCAAAATCAACGTAGTAGCAATAAAAAATTTTAATCATAATGAGGTAATTGATTTTGTTGATTTTGGAATTCAAAATAACCTATTTATAAGATTTATAGAGTTTATGCCTTTTGGTAATTCACACGACCTCAGATTTATATCAAAAAGGGAGCTTATAGACATTCTACAAAGTAAATATTCACTTATAGAAGAACCATCTTCAGATCTCAATTCACCTTCAAAAAATTATAAAATATCTGGGACTGAAAATGTTGTAGGATTTATATCACCAATGACAGAACATTTCTGTAAAAATTGTAATAGATTAAGAGTAACATCTAATGGTGAGATCAAAACATGTCTATTTTCAGACAAATCTTACAATCTATCTGATGCAATCAAAAAACATGATAAAGATTATCTGATAAATAAACTTACTTCTGTAATAAAAGAGAAACCTGAAAAACATTTTTTAAGCATCAATGACTACAAATTCAAAAAGTGTCAGAACGAAATGAGTAAAATAGGGGGGTAACTTGCTTTCACACGTTGATGAAAATGGCAAAGCAAATATGGTAAATATTTCAGATAAATCACCATCAGTGAGGAGAGCATTTGCCAAAGGTAGTATATTCACAGGGGATAAGATATTCCAATTAATAAAGGAAAATCAGATAAAAAAGGGTGATGTCTTATCAGTTTCCAAAATAGCTGCCATTATGGCAGCCAAAAAAACAGGTGAGCTAATTCCACTCTGCCATCCACTTAATCTCAACTACATAGATATAAAATTTCAATACAACAATCTTACAAAAGAGATATTGATATTTTCTGAAGTTGCAATAGAAGCAGCAACCGGAGTTGAGATGGAGGCTTTAATTGCCGTAAATATAGCTGCTCTTACTATTTATGATATGTGTAAAGGTGTTGACAAAAGTCTAACAATAGGTGAAAGTTATCTGATACAAAAATTTGGTGGCAAAAGTGGTATCTTCCGAAATAGGGAGCGAATCAGAGGAGTTATTCAAGAGGATAGCCAACTATACGGCAGAGTTGAAGTAAAAAACATTCAATTAGCTGGATTCCTACCAGAGCATCTTATGGAGGGAGATATATTGGAGGCAGAAGGTGGCAGAAATATTACGATAGCTTCTGAAAACCAAAAAATATATACTATTTTAGAAGATAAAGTTAATCTAAAAAAAGGTGGTGGGATATGGCTCAAATAACATGTGCAGTAATAACATTAAGTGATAAAGGCTCTAAGGGGGAAAGAGAAGATGTAAGTGGAACTATTCTCAAAAATCTTATTGAGAAGAAACTAAATGGAGAAGTTAAATTTTATGAAATACTCCCCGATGAACCAAAACTTATAGAGGAGCAGTTTTTTAGATTCTGTTTTGAAGATAAAGTCGATCTTATCTTTACAACAGGCGGAACAGGTGTTTCACCGAGGGATAACACCCCTGATGTAACCAAAAATTTTGTTGATAAAGAGATTCCAGGTTTTGGGGAATTAATGAGAGTTGAAAGTTTACAAAAAACACCCACTGCAATATTATCAAGGGCAACATCTGGGATAAAAGATAAAACCCTTATAATCAACCTTCCCGGAAGCCCTGTTGCTGTTGAGGAGTGTTTTAATTCAATTTACCGTGCTATCCCTCATGCAATAGAGAAGATAAAGGGTAGTGATGTAGATTGCTATGTTGAACCAAATTAGCATTGTTCCACTTATTGAGAGTTATCTTGACGATATAATCTCAATTGAAGAAGATTACTCCACAGACCCTTGGACAAGGGAGACTTTCATAAGAGAGATTTCCAACTATTTCTCTTATAATTTTGCTCTTAAATTAGGCTCTAATGTAATAGGGTATGCAAATTTCTGGTTTGTTACAGATTTCATAGAGCTAAACAATATAGCAATTGATAAAAATTTAAGGGGGAGAGGTATTGGTAAATATTTCCTGCAATTTATTATTAATGTTAGTAATCATCTTAATGCAAAAAAGATATTTCTTGAAGTAAAAGAGGGTAACTATCGAGCTCTAAATCTTTATAAAAGCTTTAATTTTGAAGTGATTAATATACGAAAAAAGTATTATAAAGATGGAAGTAATGCTATATTAATGGAAAAGATACTTTAGAAGTGGGTATCTTTCATCTTTTTAGATTTTTCCCTTAAAAATATCAGAACTACTGGGATTGTTTGAAGGTGTCAGATTAAATGTTGTGTCACAGTTTTGCAAAACATTTACTCGAACAAGGAACTGATTTAAGGCATATCCAAGAGTTGTTGGGACATGAAAGCTCTAAAACTAAAGAGATATACGCTTATGTCTCCAAAAAAGCTATTGATAAGACCAAAAATCCAATTGACGAGTTTTTTTGACAAGAAGTAATGGGAATGATAAAGGGAAAATATAAACAATTGTGCTTATCCCTCCAATTTGGGATATAAGAACAATGAATACACACAAACGTTGTGCTTCATTGCTAAAGAGATATTCTGCAAACTATTAAGCTGATTCAATATGATTTTTTATCTTTATCGGAGCAAAAAAAGATACATGACTAAAGAGAATTCAATTAAATTATTTGAATCAAAAAAAATTAGAGTTCATCGTGATGATGAACAAGAAAAATGGGACTTCTCAATTATTGATATTATTGAGACATTGACAGGAAGTAGTAACTCTCGTAGATACTGGAGTGACTTAAAACGCAAGCTGATAAAGGAAGGATTTAATCAGTTAGGCGTAATCATCGTACAACTGAAATTGGAATCATCAGACGGTAAAAAATATGTAACAGATTGCATAAATACAGAAGGACTACTTAGAATTATTCAATCGATCCCATCACCCAAAGCTGAACCATTTAAATTATGGTTAGCAAAAGTAGGATATAAAAGGATTGAAGGGACCAAAGATCCAGAATTGGCATTTGATAGAGCTATGGAAACATATCTGAAAAAGTATATTCCAAAAATTGGATAAATCAACGATTAAAAAGCATCGAGGTTCGGAAAGAATTGACAGATGAATGGTAAGAAAGGTATAGGAGTATGCTATTCTGACTGATGAAATCACGAAAGTCTGGGCAGGAATCACAACCAAGCAGTACAGGGATTTCAAAAAATTAAAAAAAGAAAACCTTCGTGATAATATGACTAATTTGGAGTTAGTATTGAACATGCTTACGGAAACTTCAACAACAGAACTATCAAAGAAAAAGAAACCACGAACATTTAATGAAAATAAAATAATTGCTAAAAAAGGTGGAGCAGTTGCAGGTGATGCACGAAAAAATTTGGAAAAAAATTAGGAAATAGTTGGAAATGTTACCAAAATGTTTGAAATAAAGCACAAAAACACAATAGCAGCTATGCCCAATAGACTATGAAAGAGCAATTTGAAACATTAGTGTCCCGCAGAAAAATTGTAGCGTGTGATAGTGGCTAAGCCCGCACTCCCTTACGACACTTACACTCAAACGTTACAAGTAAGTCGAAGAAACGACAGTGCGGAGAATAACAGCCTTAATCTAAGCATATTTTGCGGAGAAAGTTTTATTTGCGGAGAATGAAAATTTATATACACGAAAAAGAAAACTGGACAGACTTCACTTGGGATAATAAGAAAGTGATGATAAAACTTGGTGAAGTTAGAAATCAACAGGGCAGACTTCTTGGTAAAATGGAATCACTGGGCTTTGATTTGCAGAATGAAGCGGTTTTGAATACTCTTACTTTAGATGTTATAAAATCATCTGAGATCGAAGGTGAGTTTTTAGAAATAGAACAAGTACGTTCTTCAATTGCTCGTCGACTAGGAATTGATATTGCAGGAGCAGTGGAATCGGAACGCCATGTTGACGGAATAGTTGGAATGATGCTTGATGCTACACAGAGGTATGATTTGCCTCTGACTAAAGACAGATTATTTGGTTGGCATTCTGCATTGTTCCCTTCAGGATGGAGTAATCTATATAAAATCACAGTTGCTGACTGGAGAAAAGACACGACTGGTCCTATGCAAGTTGTGTCAGGGCCTATGGGAAAAGAAAAAGTACACTATCAAGCTCCAAGCTCAGATAGGATAGAAGTAGAAATGAAAAAATTCTTAGACTGGTATGAAAACGAGAAAGAAACAGATTTGGTTCTAAAAGCAGCTATTGCTCATTTATGGTTCGTGACAATTCATCCATTTGACGATGGAAACGGACGAATTGCAAGAGCAATTACGGATATGACATTGGCACGTTCTGACAAAAGTATCAGGCGATTCTACAGTATGTCATCACAAATTAGAGCCGAAAGGAAACAGTATTATGAAAAACTTGAAAAAACACAAAAAGGAAATTTAGATATAACAGAATGGATTTTGTGGTTTTTACAATGTCTAATAAATGCTATTGACTCCACAAATTGGACTTTATCGAAAATACTTCATAAAGCAGAATTTTGGAAAATACATTCCACCACAATTCTCAATGATAGGCAACAAAAAATAATAAATATACTACTTGATGGATTTGATGGTAAGTTAACAACCTCGAAATGGGGAAAAATTAATAAGTGCTCACAAGATACTGCTCTTCGAGATATTCAAGATTTGATAAAGAAGGATATTTTACAAAAAGAAGCAAGTGGTGGACGAAGTACAAATTATGAACTAAAAGAAATGCCAGTCGGCAACAATGTATATACAAAATAGTCATTATAGTAGTAAATTTAAGGGTTGTGGATCGCTTTAAAAAACTTAACGGTTTGATAAGTTTGAAACCCGCATCACCTACTTTGCATATACTTGTCCATTAGGTGCACAATTAAACGGAGCATTCCAAAGGTTAGTAATAAATTAGGAAACATAAAAATGAGAATTAAAAATTAACATTTACAAGGTTTCTATCAGCAATTTCAATTGGATAATGTCAATAAATGTTTCCAATTTTCCAAAGTAAGATTATCCCCCTTCATGCTGTTTTTTCGAGTAACTCATCTCTTTTAATCATAACAAGTTTTAATTTTTCTGGATAAAAAGCTCATAAAGGCAAGTAATTAAAATAAATCCCTCATATTCTCTCTAATTTCTAAAAACTTATCTATATTTTCAAAAAATATATCCACAAGTTTTGGATCAAAGTGAGTCCCTCTACCTTCTCTTATAATTTTAAAAATAGATTCATCATCCATAGCTTTTTTGTAAACTCTATCACTTCCCAAAGCATCAAACACATCAGCCAATGCAGTAATTCGGCCACATAGCGGGATACCTTCACCTTTTAATCCATTTGGATATCCGCTGCCATCCCATTTTTCATGGTGAGTATATGCAATTTGTGCAGCCATTTTTAACAAAGGTCTATCAGAGTGCTTCAACATTTCATATCCATATTCAGAGTGTTTTTTCATAATCTCAAACTCCTCATAGGTCAGTTTTGCAGGTTTGTTTAAGATATTATCTGGAATAGCAATTTTTCCTATATCATGCATCGGACTAGCCCGTCTAATCATCATCTCTTCTTCTATGCTAAGACCATAGCAAATAGCCAGAACTTTTGAATACTCAGCCACTCTTGAGACATGCTGTCCTGTCTCTTTTGATCTTTTTTCAGCTATTGCTCCTATGGTAAAAATTATCTCTTTTTGTGTATGGATTAGCTCATCATTTAGCTTATGAAGCTCTTCTGTTTTTTCGGCAACCATTTTTTCAAGAAGTTTATTTTGTCCAAAAATAGCCAGATGGGTTGCTATTCTCGAAAGAACCTCTTTTGCCCTAAAGGGTTTTGTAATATAATCAACTCCTCCTATGTCATAAGCCCTTTCTATAGAATCCTCATCGGTTTTTGCAGTAATAAATATGACGGGTATATCTTTTGTTTTGTCATTTTCTTTTAATCTTTGGCATACGGTAAACCCATCCATGTCAGGCATCATAATATCAAGCAATATCATATCTATCTTTTCACTAAATGCTATTTCTAAAGCAGTTTTGCCATCTGTTGCGACCAGTATATCATCATATTTTTGGCTCAATAATTCCAAAAGAATTTCTATATTAAGTGGTGTATCATCCACCACCAAAATAGTTTCTATTTTATCCATTTAAAACCTCCAATGCTTGAG
>DYJV01000124.1 GCA_020722945.1 Candidatus Methylomirabilis sp.
AATCTTTACTCTTTACTTAAAAAACTTTCAAAATCTGGTCAGATAGAATTTTTTACAGGTGGCTTTTACGAACCTGTTTTGGCAAGTATCCCTTCAAAAGATAGGATCGGACAGATCAAAATGTTAAATAACTACATAGAGAAACATTTTTCTCAAACTCCAAAAGGTCTCTGGCTTACAGAGAGAGTTTGGGATAATTCAATAATTAGAGATATCCTTGAATGCGGCATTGAATACGTAATTGTTGATGATTACCACTTTATATCTGCTGGTTTCAGCCGCAACTCCCTTTACGGATACTACTACACTGAAGATGGTGGAGAGAAAATCAAAGTGTTCCCTATCGATAAAAAATTAAGATACAGCATCCCATTTAAAGAGCCTCAAGAGATAAACAACTACTTCAAAGAGATAATATCAAATGGTGGTAAAGCAGCTATACTTTTTGACGATGGTGAAAAATTTGGGGTATGGCCTAAAACTTACAAATGGGTTTATGAGGATCACTGGATAGATAGATTTCTTGATTTCTTTGAAAACTCTGAAGAGGTTGAATTTATGCTTTTCAATCAATATGCAGATTCAAATAAAGCTCTTGGATTAGCATATCTGCCAACAACATCTTACCCTGAAATGGGTGAGTGGGCACTGTTTGCAGACAAATTCATAGAATTTAAAGATGGAGAAAATTTCCTACTCTCACATGGCATGAATAGTATAGTTGAGCGATATTTGAGAGGCTCAATATGGAAAAATTTTTTCATAAAATATTCAGAAGCAAATACGATCCACAAAAGGGTGCTTTCGATAAGTAAAAGGGATAGTGGCAAAGGTAAAAAATTAACAGATCTCCTCTATAAAGCAGAGTGTAACGATGTTTTTTGGCATGGGATATTTGGGGGGATATACCTTCCCAATTTGAGGGATAATGCTTACAGATATATAATTGAAGCAGAGAACATCTTAGATTCTACCCAAGCCATTTCAATATATGATGACGAGCTTCTTTTTGATGGGGAGAGACAGGTGATTATAAACAGTAAAGATTTAAAATTTATTTTTAATCCCAAGATAGGAGGTAGTTTGCTCTCACTCGATATAAAAGAGGAGAAGATAAATATCCAAAATACATTGAGCAGAAGATTTGAGGGTTACCACAAAATTTTACTTGAAAATAGAAAAGAGCTGAAAGAGGACACAGGGATATCAACCATTCATGAAATGGATATCAACCTTTCTGATGAGCTAAAAGAGAAGATAAGTTTTGACTGGTATGACAGACAAAGTTTTATAGACCACTTCACAGATTTTTTTGAGATAAATGAGTTTAAAACTTGCAAATTCAGAGAGTTAGGGGATTTTGTCAATCAACCTTTCAATTATAAAATAGGTGAAACTTCTTTGGAGTTAAAAAGAGTTGGTGGGTTATATCTCGATAAAAAATATCTGACAACAGTAACCAAAATTTTTACCCCACAACAGAGCTCAACTCTCGATTTTAATATCAATATCTCTACAGAGTTTGATAGAGAGTTATGGTATGTTTTGGAGTTTAACTTCCACTTTTTTGATAACGAAAATATTTTTGTAAACTCCCAAAAGGTAGGCGAGATGGTATCAGGGAAAGATTTTGAAATAAAATCAGCAGATTTCCCCAAAAAAATATATATTCAGTTTGAAACCACTGCAATAGCTCATTCATTTAAAGTTCAAACAGTTTCACAATCAGAATCGGGAGTTAACCTCACAACACAAGGGGTCTCAATTTTATTCCCTTTCAAATTTAAAGGGAGTCAAAATATAGCTGGAAAAATTAAAATTAATTAGGAGTCTTTCGTGGCAGAGTTAAGATTTGATCCGTTAAGAAACAGATGGGTAGTCATAGATCCTGAACGGGGCGAGAGGGGGGGCTACTTTATAAAAGATACCGAGAAAGATTTATATACCAAAAAGAGTTGCCCATTCTGTCCCGGAAATGAGCATCTCATTCCAAATCCTATAATTTCCAAAGAGAGTAATGGCAAATGGTCATTAAAAGTTATACCAAATAAATTCCCTGTTTTTATGGTAGAGAAGAGTGACAAATATTTTTCAGTGGGACCATATGAGTCAAAAGATAATGTAGGTGCTCATGAAGTTATTATAGAAACACCTGAGCATGACATTACAATAAACAATTATCCAAAAGATAAACTTAAAGATATTCTCAATATCGTAAAAGAGCGGCTTCTCGATTTGAGAAAGGATATGCGATTAAAGTATATTACGATGTTCAAAAATTACAGATTCCTTGCCGGTGCATCACTCAAACATCCACACTCTCAGATAATGGGTATGCCTGTTGTCCCTTTTGAGGTCGAGCAGGAGATAGTAAACTCTTCAGATTTTTTCCGCAAGAAAGGAAGATGTCTTTTCTGTGATATTTTAAGGTTTGAAAGCGAAGATAAAAGAATCATTGAGGATAACGAAAGATTTACAAGTTTCATCCCTTATGCTTCAAAATACCCCTTTCAGATCGATATTTATCCCAAAAAACATCTATCAGATTTTTCAAAAACAACTTTAGAAGATATCGAACTCCTTTCAGATATGCTACACACTATTTTTACCAAAATGAATAAAAGTTTGGGAGATATCCCTCTAAATATTGTAATAAAAACAGTTCCTGTAAATATTGAAGGGACCAAATATCAAAACCTGATAGACATTGATTACTCTTTTCACTGGAGATTAGAGATTATACCAAGAATCAATAAATTTGGTGGGATAGAGTGTGCTTTGGGGATGCATATAAACCCAATATCCCCAGAAAAAGCAGCAATTGTGCTCAACAATCTTAATTTTGATTTTTAAATATTATAATGTTAAACTTAAACAATCATTTAACCGCAAATA
>DYJV01000125.1 GCA_020722945.1 Candidatus Methylomirabilis sp.
GGCACTCACCAAAATTTTTGCTTCGCAAAAACTTCTTTTATGCTGGGAACGTTATGTGCAATTCGAAAACCTGCCTTTCACGGAAAGGAGACTGTAAATTATGACGATGTTGTTGCCTTCGTTTAACTTCATAGGAGGAAAAGAGGGAATGAAATTGCTACGCAACTTTCATCTAACGAAAGTTAAACAAAATTTTTTCTTATTTTTACGGGCGGGGGCTTTTTATGGACTTAAAAACAAAAAGATTTATAATAATGATAATTCTTACTTTATATTATGGCGGTTAATATGAAAGACAATGATAATATAACTTCATTTGATTTTGATAGTGATTCTGATAAAAAAACTAATTGGAGAACAGAATCTATAATCAATCAAGATATGTTTTTAGAAGTTTTATCTAAAATTGAACAACTGCATGAAAATAATAAAGTAAAGTTTGAAATACAGAAAATCATAGAAGTTATCAAAAATCCAAGAAAAGATAGTTTAGGATTATTAAATATTTCTTCTAATGGCGACACTGCGAAAGTGAATAAAGACATTCTTTTAGAAGAATTAAACCAAATAGCGGATGCTCAAACTATTGAAAGAGCAAAATATTATATTACCCGACTAAAGAAAAGCTTAACAGAAATCAAAACAAGTAAGATAAACGACTTAAATCTTAATCGTTGGAAAGAATATGACGATATACTGACAGAAAGTTTATGGGTTTTGGATAAACGAGATAAATCAGGAGCCCACAATGCGGGTTACTGGGGTAATTTTATACCGCAAATCCCAAATCAATTCTTAAGAAGATACACTAAACAAGGTGAATGGGTTTTAGATGCTTTTTTGGGAAGTGGAACAACGTTAATTGAATGTAAAAGATTGGGTAGAAATGGAATTGGTGTAGAGTTACTACCAGAAGTGGTAGAAATAGCAAATAAAAACATATCTTCCGAAGAAAAAAAATTTAATGTCAAAACCGAAGTTATTACTGCCGATAGCACAGAATTGAATTTTAAACAGGAGTTAGAAAAAAGAAATATTAAATCTGTTCAATTCTTAATAATGCACCCACCCTATTGGGATATTATAAAGTTTAGTAAGAATAATAAAGATTTATCAAATGCTAAAAGTGTTGAAGAATTTTTGAATTTATTTGGCAAAGTTGTGGATAATACTTACGATATTTTAGATAAGGGAAGATATTTTGCTGTTGTAATTGGAGATAAGTATTCACGAGGGGAGTGGATTCCATTGGCATTTTATACTATGAATGAGGTCTTAAAGAGAGGCTACATTTTAAAATCTACGATTATTAAGAATTTTGAGGAAACAAAGGGAAAAATGAATCAAAAAGAATTGTGGAGGTATAGGGCTTTAGTTGGCGGATTTTATATTTTCAAACATGAATATATATTTTTATTTAAGAAGGTGAAAAAATGATAACAACACATGTTTTTATTGTAGACACAAACACATTCAAGTATCATCTAGAGTATCTTTTCGCTGGAACAGGTGCTAAAGATAATTTTGTTGATTTTAATAACAATCCAAATACATCATTAAATCATACAACAGAGAATAATTTGGTCGGGATGATTGCTGATTCTCAAAGAATCAGAAAGGGCGATTTTGTTATTTTTTACTTACAACAAAATTATTCTGAAAAAGTTTGGGAAGGCAAATTCTATGGAATTTTTAAAGCTAAAGAAGATTTATCTTTTCTGGACAATAACGACTCCAATCAATTCTTAAAAAATGAACTAATAAAGTCATTAACATTTAGAACCTTACTTGAACCTTTTGAGATTTATGCAAAGGGTGTAACTGAATGGGAAGCATTAGATGAGATAAAATATATTCAATCACCCAATCAAATGCTCTGGAGTCTAATTTATAGAAAACTAAAAGGTAATCGTGGCAATACTATGATTACAATATATGAAAGCGAAAGACTCTTTAAATTGTTGAGAGATAAAAATAATCGCCAAACACTTACAGGACAAAATTTTACTTTTGATATTCAGACACAAGAAATAAAACAGGATAATACTTTACATAATTACACGGGAAGAAAAGAAAAAATAAACATTCTTCCAAGATTGATTAAAAAATACGAAGATAATAGAGCATTTGAAACTCATTTACAGGCATATGTTGTTCAAAATGTTGGTAGAGGAACTAACAAAAGTTTAGATAAAAATCTGCTTAATGGTTTAAGTTTTGAGTGGTTGGGGAATGAGGTTTCTTGTGGTGTAGGTATGCAAAGAATAGATATAATGCTTTCTTTGATTAAAGGAAACATAAAAATTGTTTTACCTGTTGAGCTAAAGTCCATTGAAGCAAGCACAGACAATATTATCCAAATTCAAAGGTATGTTGATTGGTTAGAACAATATTATATCCCAAATAGAATAAGCGATATTCAACCAGTTTTAATTTCTAAAAGAATAATTAACAAAGAATCAGAAAATTACGAAAAAATTATAGACAGTTTTAAGCAATTTAACGAAAGAAATATTCGATGTATGCCTCTAAAATACATTGAATACGAATTAGAAGAAAATAATCTTAAGTTTCAAGAAATAAGTTACTAAAGCCCCCGCCCTTTTTTAGAAGATAAATTGAATAATGAAAAATAAGAAAAAACTACGGCAACAACGGAATTTACGGCAGGTTTTCGAACTCTGCGGAAGCCTTCGGCTTCCTTGCCACGTTGCACTCTCGCCTATCGGCTCGGGGCACATAACAGCGGATAAACGGTTCGGCTCTTGCAGAGCCTCACCCAAATTGCCTATCGGCAACTTCTTTTATCCGCAAAACGTTAATAGAAAATGACAATTTATTTTTTGGAATTGGATCTGGACTGTCATAC
>DYJV01000003.1 GCA_020722945.1 Candidatus Methylomirabilis sp.
TGTCCCATAAATTAACCTCCATTAGGTGTTTATATATTATACCATAAGAATAAGGGACTAAACATTTAATAAAATCTGATATGAGTAATCCTCCTAATATTTTTTTAAGTTTTAACATTTTTCATATATAAAAACAATCATTTCATATGGCTCAATAATTGCTTTACTTAATCTTAATTTACTGTTAGGAAATTTAATCAATAGTTGATAAAGGGAGCTAAATGTATAAAATATCTGTAATAATACCTACTTTTAACAGATTAGATATATTAAAACAAACCCTCCAATCTTATAACAATCAATCTCTAAATAGTAGTTATTTTGAAATGATTATCATAAATGATGGGTCGTCTGACGGGACATATCAATTCCTTCAAAGCTGTAGCGATCTATTTAAATACAATATCACAACAATACATCAGGAGAATTCTGGTCCAAATGCAGCAAGAGAGAGGGGAGTCAAAATTGCAAAGGGGGATATTCTCCTCATAACGGGAGACGATATGGTCCCTTCAGCTAATTTTCTCCAAGAGCACCTCTTGTCCCATAGTAAATACCATTTAGACAACTATGCTGTTTTGGGATTTATAGATT
Source organism: Candidatus Methylomirabilis sp. (assembly GCA_020722945.1). Lineage (GTDB taxonomy): Bacteria > DYJV01 > DYJV01 > DYJV01 > DYJV01 > DYJV01. Next base: position 595 of record DYJV01000003.1, read on the forward strand.
GGCACAAAGATATAAAAGTTGACAACTTTATGAGATATATTACCAAAGAGGGTGGAGAGCAGTTTGGATTTGATTTTATAAAAGATGGAGAATTTGTTAATTATCCACTGTTTTACACTTCCAACATATCTCTAAAGAGAAATTTTATAAAAGACCTTGATTATATCTTTGACAAAGATTTTACCTATCCAGCTTACGATGACATCGAATTAGGCTTTCGGCTATCATTAAAAGGGATGAAGATATTTTATAATAAAAAAGCAGTAGTTTACCATCATCACTCTATAAATATTAAAAGTTTTTGTAATAGAGAGTATAACGCGGGAAAAATGGCATGGGTATTTATAAATAAACAACCAGCGGAGATATTGGGGAAGAAAACATTTCTAAAAACAGTAAACGAATATGATAGCTATTCCAACAAAGATTTTCAGAACAGACTAACTTTAGCGGCAAAGGAGTTAAATAGAGTAGATTTTAATCTCTTTAAAGGTATTGTGAGCCAAGGAAAAGAGATAAGTAGTGAACTACAAAATATGGCAACTTCTGTTTTTCAAAATATGATTTTCACACATTTTGCACAAGGTATTTATGACGCTCTTGATAGTATTAACTGCTACAAAAAAAGATTAAAAATTGCAATTCTCCCTGAAAATTTTAAAGAAACTGCTTCATTCTGTATCAGACTGCTATATCCCTCTGCACTTTTGAAAATATTAAGCAATATAGGTGTGCTCTACTCCAATCAGATAAATAATTCCAATGTCAAAGATATCGATGTAGTTTTACTTCAAAGAAGTTCAATCTTTCATAAAAGCGTTCAGGAGCTTATAAAAATTGTTAAAGATAATGGCAAAAAAGTGTTTCTTGATATTGACGATATTTTATGGGAGAGCGATTCCGATGAATATTCCAATTTTAAACAATTAAATAATTTTACACATCTACTTGATGGTATAATTGTTCCTACTGATGAGCTAAAAAAAGAGACAGAGAAAACATTCGACCTGCCAGTAAAAAAATTTGAAAACTATGTAGATATCTCATTTTTCTATCCAAATATAGTAAGAAGAAGTAAAAAATCTTTTAAGATATTGATTGGCGGCACACATAGTCATATTGAAGATTTCAATTTTCTTATCCCTGTTATTAAAGAGATACAAAATAAATATCGAAAAGTTTACTTCTATTTCTGGGGATATCTCCCTGATGCACTTAAAGAGCACAGAGGTATATTCTCTATCCCTTTTGAAAATAAATATATCGATTACTCTATGAAACTTATAAAATCTGACTTTGATCTTGCCCTTGTTCCACTTATTGACAACAAATTTAATAGAGTAAAGAGTAGCATCAAATGGCTTGAATACTCTATGTGTAAGATACCCACTATATTTTCTGATACTATACCTTATCAAAATATCGAAAATCTAAAAACTGGAATAAAAGTTGTAAATATTCAAAAGGATTGGGTGGATGCAATCTCTCTTCTTATAGAGGACGATCAGTTAAGAGATGAGATATCGGAGAACGCTTACAGAAATGTCTTATCAAATCACACTTTACAGAAGAATTTTTACAAAATTCTTGAGTTTTTCCAATAATATATAATATTAGGGGGATGTAATGGATTACAACAAAGGGATAGTAGAGGATTATTACAAAAGTAGGAATTACCTTAAAGCACTTTCATACATCGAAAAATTTCTCCGTCAAAATCCTGACAATTTTGAACTAAATAATGACTATGGCCTTATATACACTCTTGTATACGGTTTTGAAGCAGGAGTTGGCTACCTAAAAAAATCTATAGATTTAAAAAAAGATAATCTTGAAGCTATAACCAACATTGTTGAGATATATATTCAGAATAATCTTCCATTTTCTGCTATCAAAATACTCGAAACAAGTGATATTTCTAATTATCCAAATCTTAAAGAGAAACTAAATTTTCTCAAGAAAAATTTTACTCCTGAAAAAGTTTCTTTCTATATACCTGTTTATAATGTTGAAAAATATATAGTAAATTGTCTTAACGCTATATTTAATCAAAGTTATCCAATACATGAAGTCATTATAGTTGATGATTCCTCTCCAGATAATTCAATTTCTAAAATCAAAGAGTTTATTGATAAATATGGTGACAAAATAAAGATACTTACTCATGATACCAATAGAGGACTTGCTGCTGCACGTAATAGTGCACTCCAAAATGCAACAGGAGATTATCTCGCTACTGTTGATACTGATGCTCTCCCTGAAGAGACTTTCCTCGAGAGTATTATGATGGAGTTTTTTAAGAATAAATATGATAAAAAATTAGCAGGGATAGGTGGTAAACTTTTAGAGGCAAACTCCTTATCTCTCACTGATAGATGGCGTGAAGTTCATATGAAGCAGCATTGGGGTGACAAAAATATAGATAACCCAGAATTTTTATTTGGTAGCACATCAGTTTATAAGATTTCTGCTTTAAAAGAGATTGGTGGTTTCAACGAATCATACAAGACAAATTATGAAGATTGCGATTTAGCTATCAGACTTAAAAAATCAGGATACAAAATCTCTTACATAGCAAATGCAAAAGCTGTTCATTTAAGGAGTGACAATCTTTTATCTCTGATTACCACTTACTACAATTGGGTTGCTGCTCCATACAAAGGGAAATTAACATCTTTTGAATCTATAAAAGATAAACATGAATTTACATTCAATATCTTATCCAAATTTACAACTCAAGATATTTCAAATAAAAGGTTTCATCTTCTTTATCCAGAATTTTTTTCAGCTCTTTTTTGGGTTATAAAAGATCTTGTCAACTCAGATATAGACTTTGAAGAGAAGATAGATACTGCTTACGCTTTATCTGGAGTTATATTTTACGGATTAAATCAAAACCTTAATATCTCAGATAAACTAAAAGATTTTATATATCAAGATACTGAAAGATTCACAGATCTGCTCCAAATTAAGAAGAAAGTTTCAGAGATAGCATCTATCAAGTCAGACGATCCAAATTATATATCCTTAGCAATAGGAAGAAATTTTCCAAAAGCCAATATACAACTAATATCCTCTGTTGGTGCTACAATCTCAAAGTTTTTGGCATTTGAGCCTATGCTATACAAAATGATTGAGGTCTCAAGAGTCAGGATCGAGTATGAAGAGAATTTGGAAAATCAATCTCCAAATAAGCAAAGTAAAATTTTACTCCTAAATCTCCCTTGGAGAGATGGAACAAGATATGGGATAAGGGCAGGTTCAAGATGGCCATTCACTAATGAAGTTCCTCAGGAAAATTGGCAAATACCACCAAGTTATGTGCCATACCCTTTTTTCCTTGGCTATGCGACATCAATATTAAAAGAGGATGGATTTACGACTCATTTTATAGATGCTATTGCAGAAGGTGTTCTTGATGAGGAATTTTTTCAGAGGGTTAAAGGGGTCTCTCCAGATATTATATTTATAGAAACAGCTACAGCATCGATATACAACGACATAAATTATGTCCGTAAGTTAAAAACTTTCTTACCAGACTCTAAAATTATTTTTTCAGGGACACACGTTTCATACTTTAAAGATAAATTTTTACAAGAGTATCCTTGTGTAGATGGGATAATAGTAGGAGAGATTGAACAAACTGCTCTTAAAATTGCACAATACTTTGAAAAACATCATAACTTTGAAGGATTTAATGAGAAAGGGTTTATGTTTTACGACAAAAATTCTTTAATATCGGGGAGTAGTGATAGAGGAGAATTGGTTGAAATTGACAAATTACCACTTCCAGAAAGATTGACTACACCTGTTTATAATTATGAAGATCTTTTTGCAGGGATGCTTTTCCCTTCACTACAAATTCATTCAACAAGGGGTTGTCCATTTGGATGTATATACTGTGTTTGGCCTCAAGTATTGTATCAAAGCAGAAGTTATAGGACAAGGGACCCAATCAAAGTTGTAGATGAGATAGAAGAGATGATAAAAATTTATGGATACAAATCTTTCTATTTTGATGACGACACCTTCAATATAGGGAAAGAGAGAATTTTAAAAATATGTGAAGAGATAAAGAGAAGGGGTCTTGATAAAATACCTTGGAGTGCAATGTCAAGAGCTGACACATCAGATTTTGAAACATTAAAAGCAATGAAAGATGCTGGATTGGTATCGATAAAATTTGGAGTTGAATCTGCAACGCAACAGCTTGTAGATGCTTGCGGGAAGGGACTTGACTTAAACAAAGTTGAAGAGTCTGTGAGATATTGTCAAGAGCTTGGTTTAAAATACCATCTCACATTTACATTTGGACTACCTGGGGAAACAAAAGAGACAATCGAAAAATCCATTCAATACTCATTTGAGTTGAATCCTGATACATGTCAGTTTTCACTTACCACCCCATTTCCAGGCACCAAACATTTTGATATGGCAAAAGAGAAAGGGCTGCTCCTTACAGAGGAGTGGGACAAATATGATGGGAATAGATACACTGTAATGAGAGGAGAGAATCTTACAAGAGAAGAGCTCGAGGGAGCAGTAAAAGATGCCTACCAAAGATGGGACGAATTTGACAGAAAGAGAAAAGGAGCTAAATCTAAAGATCTAAGCAAATTCAAAAAACCATCTATATGTTACGACAAGAGAAATCTAAAAGTGATTTTTGTATGCCAAGATGGATATGATCTTGCTCCTGCAAGGGTCAGATGCTACAATTTTTCAAAAGAGCTCAATAAACTTGGTATCAAAAGTGAAGTTTTGTCATTTTATGATAATTTGAAAGCCTCTGACCAAGTGGGGCCATGTGAAAATATGTCAGATTATGAGAAACTGAAATTAAATATTAAGGCCTACGAAAAACTTAAAGATGAGAAAAATGCAATTTTTTATGTTCAGAAATCTGGTTATCACTTTTTAGCTCCATATCTTGTAGCAGAAGAGAATGGGAATAAAATAATTTTCGATTACGATGATTTTGATCTCGGATGTTACCCTTTCCAGAATTTACACAAATTTATACCATCCCTTTCTCCTGACAAATTATTTGAAGATTTGGTAAAAAAGAGTGAAATATGTATCGGCTCAAGTAAATTTCTTGTTGATCTTATGGCAAAACATAATCATAATTCCCACTATATAGTCACAGGCGTTGATATGGATAAATTTAATTATGGCAATAACAATAAAGAGAGTAATGGAACTGTAGAGATAATATGGATGGGGCATGTATGGTCATCAGATATCTTTAAAAGTTTACTTTACTGTGTTACAAATTATTTATCTATTGATAAAGAAGCAATAGATAAAAGCAGGCTCAACCTTATACTTTTCGGGACTTATAGTAAGGTTCTTGAAGAGAGTATTAAAAAATATACACCCAAATTATGCAACAGTAAGATAGTTTTTCATTCTAAAAAAGCACCTGACGAAATACCTAATATATTGAACAAAACAGATATAGGTCTTGCTCCACTTGATACATCAAACCCATTTACAACTATGTTTAATAAATCAAAGAGCCCTACTAAAGTTTTTGAATATATGGCTTGTAAGGTTGCAGTTATTGGGACAAAGATAGGTGAAATTGAAAATCTTATAACCGATGGAAATAATGGCTATCTATTCAATAATCAAAACGAAGTTGAATTTAAGGAGAAATTAACCAAATTAATACTTGATGATAATATGAGGAGAGAGTTTCAGAACAGAGCTTACAAAAAAGTAAAAGAACATTTTTCACTTGAATCTATAGGTAAGAAATTGGCAAAAATAATTTATTCTAATGTATAAATTTGATATTTGCTAAGGGGCATATTATGAATGAATTTGAGGAGTATAGAAGAGAGAAGTGGAAACTGCTCGACTTTGAAGATAATGAACCACCCTATATCCCTATCAGAATTAGGGCAACAATAGAAGAGGTAGAAGATTGTTATCAGAAAAACACCCTTTACTTAATAAACAATTTTGAAGAATTAAAGAGAGAGAGAGTAATCCAAATTCCAGATAAAGGTTCATTTGGAGTTCACAAGTTACTTAATTTCCCTCTGACCAAAAAAGATATATCTACTCTTACACTCGAAGAGAAACTTGATACAATTTTTAATAGATGTTCAGGTTGGATTTATCCTGATGAGGATAAATTTCTTACAGATATAGCTATAAGTTACTCCAAAACAGCTTCTTGTATAGTTGAATTGGGTAGCTACTCTGGTAAATCTGCTAACTTATTTGCATTTATCCTCTCAGATGAAGAGATAACAATTAATTGCATTGATAAATTTGATTATCCTACACACGATATTATTAAAGCACCTTTCAATACTCTTTCAGGTATTCATTTTGATCAATTTTTAAAATGGACATATTGGTTTAGAGATAAACTCAATATTATCAGATATAATACTTGGAAAGCACCAAAATTTTTTGATGATAACTCTGTTGATATAATATTTATAGATGCTGGTCACGATTTTGACAACTGCACAAGAGATATCCTCTCTTGGATACCCAAATTAAAAAGAAATGGTCTCATGATTGGGCACGATTATTGTCCAGAGCATCAAGATGTTATACTTGCAGTTAATTCTATCTTTGGGAAAAATTTCGACAGAGGACCAGGTCGTATCTGGTATAAAATTTTATAAAAAGGGGGAACTTATGTCAATTGCACTTATCACAGGTTCTGCAGGACTTATTGGTTCTGAAGCTGTAAAATTTCTAATAGAAAAGGGGTTTGATGTTGTAGGGATAGACAACAACCTTAGAGAATACTTTTTTGGTAAAGATGCCTCTACAAGGTGGAATAAAGAATTCCTGACTAAAAAATATAAAAATTACTACCATTTTGATATAGATATACGAAATGAAGAGGAGATAGCGAAAGTTTTCAAAAAGTTCAAATTTAACCTTATTATCCACACTGCAGCCCAACCATCACACGACTGGGCGGCAAATGAGCCTTTTACAGATTTTACTGTAAATGCAAATGGGACTTTGACATTGCTTGAAAATTTTAGAAAATACTCCTCTGATGCTGTTTTTATCTTTACATCTACTAATAAAGTTTACGGTGATACACCAAATAGATTACCACTTGTTGAGCTTGATAAAAGATTTGAAATTGCCGAGAATCATCCATTTTACAAAGGTATAGATGAAACTATGAGTATCGACCATACATTGCATTCACTCTTTGGGGCAAGCAAAGTAGCTGCCGATATTTTGGTCCAAGAGTATGGTAAATATTTTAATCTCAAAACAGCATGTTTCAGAGGTGGATGTCTTACTGGACCAGCACATTCAGGGACAAAACTCCATGGATTTTTATCTTACCTTATGAGATGTTGTATATGGCAAAACAAATACTTTATTTACGGTTACAAAGGTAAACAGGTCAGGGATAACATTCACTCTTACGATTTAGTCAATATGTTCTGGAATTTTTATCAAGCTCCGAGAAAGGGTGAAGTTTACAATGCAGGTGGATCAAGACACTCTAATTGCTCTATGCTTGAAGCTATAGAATTGTGTGAGGAGATATCTGGTGAGAAGCTCAACTACGAATATGTTGAACAAAATAGAATTGGGGATCATATATGGTATATAAGTGATGTTTCAAAGTTCAAATCGCACTACCCTGAGTGGAATTTTAAATACAATTTAAGAGATATTTTAAATGAGATATACGATTATCAGAATTATCTCTATAAAAATGGGATAGTCGAAAAATAACTATTTTTTAATTCCAAAACTGGCAAAGGTGAATAAAATGAATATTTTAATAACAGGTGGTGCTGGATTTGTAGGGAGTAATTTGGCTATCTATCTAAAAGAAAGATACAGAGACTCCCAAATATATGTTCTTGACAACCTAAAGCGAAGAGGTAGTGAGTTTAATCTTGAAAGACTTAAAGAAAGTGGAATTATTTTTATCCATGGCGACATAAGGAGTATTGAAGATTTCTTTGAATTAAGGGATAAAGATATTAATTTACTAATAGAATGCTCTGCAGAACCCTCCGTTCTTGCTGGTTACAGCGGAAATCCTTACTATCTTGTAAATACCAACTTAAATGGACTTATCAACTGTCTTGAATTTTGCAAAGATGTAAAATCAGATATAATCTTTCTATCAACAAGCAGGGTTTACCCTTACGATACTATCAATAGCATACCGGTATCAGAAAATAGCACCAGATTTGTATGGGATAAATATGACCTTAATGGATTCTCTTCTGAATTTGGAATAAGTGAGGAGTTCCCTCTTAACTCTCCAAGGACTCTTTATGGAGCAACAAAGCTTGCAGGAGAGTTTTTTATTCAAGAGTATGCCCAAATTTCAGGATTCAGATATACTATAACAAGATTTGGTGTAATAGCAGGACCATGGCAGTTTGGTAAAGTTGACCAAGGTGTTTTTACTTTATGGATAATGCACCATTATTTCAAGAAAAATCTTAAATATATAGGATTTGGGGGTAACGGTAAACAGGTGAGAGATCTTCTTCATATTGACGATCTATGCGGCCTGATTGATTTACAGATAAAAAACATTGATCAATTTAACGGAAAGATTTTTAATGCTGGAGGGGGATACAATGTCAGTTTATCTCTCCTTGAGACTACTCAAATCTGCGAAGAGATCACAGGCAACAGAATAGATATTCTCAAAGATAACAATGAGAGACCTGGTGATATTATTATTTACATTACAGACAACAGAAATTTAACTAACAAATTCAAATGGTCTCCCAAAAGATCAGCAAGAGATATTATCCAAGATACATTTTATTGGATAAAGAGTAATGAACTTAAGATAAAGAAACTTCTAAATTAAAACTACTTATCAACAGAGGTTTACTCAAATGAGCGATGAAAGATATGAATATTGGTTACTTATAAATGATACAATCTCAAACTTTGATTCTCTGCCTAATATTGAATTAAGAGCCAATAAGATAAAGAGTTACATCATTGACAATCTTAAAACAGGAAATATTTTTGGAAGAGAGTATCTTACGGTATATTTTATCTTTAAGAGGCTTATTCCCAAACACTCCCAACAAATAGACTCACTTATAAATTTATATATATTAGAGTATTCTAAATATCCAAAAGACTCTATTGAAGCTTTTGCCATTAATGACAATATCTTTATACTTGAAATATTGAATGGTAATTTTAAATCTGGACTTGAAAACTACATCAAAAGGCTCTTTCTTCTTGACTATAATTTTGCAAGAAAGAATCCTCCCCAATGTCCACATAATTTTATTGGAAGTTTTCTTGTTTCTGCTAATGTCAAACCCCTATTATTCAAAATAGTTAAAGATCTTTTCTCAATAGATTTTTACTTTTCTTTAAATAAGAGGGATAGAAGGAGTGTTGTAAACTGGGTTTGGAACACACTTTGGGGTTTTACTCCAAGAATTCTGCTAAATGAAAGAAAAGAGATAGAAGATATTTATGAGGATTTGAAAGACATTATATACAAATTAATTTCACTCGATTCAATAGATGAAGTTCTGCACTTTTCAATGTTCGTTTATAATATAGCTATCGAAGCTTTTATTCAGGGGCAAGATGAATACAAAAAATTACAAGATGAAATAGTAGCCCCATGCTCTCAATATTACAAAAAATGGATAGAGAAAAATAAAAATGTTATTAAAGAACTCCCTTTTAAAAAGATAGAAAATGGAAAAAAGAAAAAAATAGCTCTTGTAAGACCTAATATTGGTTATTGGTCACCCTTTATAGCTGAATATTCAATTCTTAAAGGATTAAAAGAAGATAAAAAATTTAACGATAATTATGAGATAATTGTATATTCAATGGATTACTTTGAACTATGGAACTCTATGAGAGATGATTGTAGGGCAGATTCAAGAAAATGCTCAGAAATGTTAATGGAGATAGGTTCAGATTACAGAGTTCCTCTTGATGAATTTCATAAAGATCTTTTTTATAACAATCACTTAAATAAAATCATCAAATTCAGAGAAAAAATCATAGAAGATCAGATTGATATCCTCATATATTCTGACCACCTATACTCTTGTGGAGAGTTTCTCTTTTTATCAAGAAGTGCACCAAAACAGATATATTGGGCACACTCTAATTTATGGTATGATGTCGAGGGGATTGATAAAAGAATAATTCATTTTTCACCCTATGACAATAGATTCGAAGGTAATCCTTTCAAGTGGGAGTTTTTTACTGTCACAATAGATAAAAAATTTTTAAATCCAGAAGAGGAAACAAAAAAAAGAGAAGCTGAGAGAATAAAAAAGTATTTTCCAAAAGGGAGTATCTTTTTAGGAAGTATAGGGAGATTATCCAAAATTAATAATTGGGAATACCTTTCAACAGTAGCAGAGATTATGAAAAGTAATCCAGAAACTGTCTATATTGCTTGCGGAACAGGGAATGAAAATGAAATAAAGGAGAAACTAAAAAAATTAGGGATATCTGATAGATTTTATATGGTTGGTTTTGTTGACCCACATATATACGGCTATGTTATAGATATATACCTCAATACATTTCCAGAACCAAGTGGACAAAGTGTAGTAGAATTTTTGAATAAAGGTCTAAACAAATTTTTAGTGAGCTTGTGATACATTTCAAAAATAAAATGTGAATTACCACTTAGACCGATATACCACAGAAAAGAAAACAGGATAGAGGGACATATTTTTTCAACAGTGTTTGCCTATCATCTACTTTGTGTAATCTATAGGAAACTTAAAGAACGTGGAATAAAACACTCTTGGAATACAATCAGAACGCATATGAATAGGCATAATAGGTCAGTATTAACAATGATAAATGCTGAAGGTAAAACAATTTACATAAAAGACACATCAGAGCCAAGTGAATTTAATGTGGAGATATACCATGCATTGGGATTGAGCGAAAAACCACTAAAACGAGTAAAAACAATAGTTTAAGAAAATTTGTAGTGTAGAATGATTTTAAGTATCTAATAATATCAATGCTTTATAAACACTTTTAACAAACTCGGGTTAAATATTATACCTCTCATAAATCTGTATCTAATAAACATTTTTTATATTGGATGAAAATAGAGTATAATTTCCACCAACTCAACTTTCGCAAAAAAATATTAAAAAAAATATAAAAAATAAGTTGACTTATCTTCTATATTAGATTATATGTTCATACAGTATTATCAATGTATTTTACATTGATGGAAATTAATCAGGAGGCAAAAATGCAACAAGGTAAAGTAAAATGGTTTAATGAAAAGAAAGGTTATGGTTTTATCTCTATGGACAATGGTAAAGATGTTTTTGTTCATTACTCAGCGATTCAAGGAGACGGTTTCAAAACTTTGAAAGAGGGAGATCAAGTTAGTTTTGAAATTGTAGATGGCTCAAAAGGACCTCAAGCAGATAAAGTATATAGAGCATAGCCCTAATTCCCCGGGTAATCCCCGGGGTTTAACATATAAACTTCAAAGCAACTATCATTAAAAATCCTGCAAATATTTTTTTTAATATCTTCTGATTTAATCTTATAGCAGTATTTAATCCAAATTTACTCGTAAAAAATCCCATTGCTCCACATATCAAGACAACTGATACATCTATAAATCCTACAAATGGTGGGTTAAACCCTACAAGCTTAAGTCCGCACATTCCATATCCTGTCATTCCACCAATTTGGTTAAACGGTATCATAGATACAGAGAAACCTTGGGCAAACATCATTGGAAAATTAAAAAATGTTGTCAATAAAGGGATAGCAATAATTCCACCACCTATACCAAAAAATCCTGAGAAAAATCCTGTAAAGAGAGCTACAAAAACAAGGGATACAAATTTACTTTTCATATCTTCAAGTGAAAATGAATCGAGTGAACTTCTATTTTTACTTAATGGCATAAACATCTGTATACTTACAAATATAAGCAAAATTCCAAAATAGGTTTTTAGAGAGGCTGAATCAATTATAGAAGCAACTTTAGAACCACAAAAACCACCCAAAAATCCTATAAAAACAAATTTAAGAGTATTTTTAAATGAGAATAACCCTTTTTTGTAGTAGTCGTAAAAATTTTTTACAGATTGAATAAAGATAACACCATTTGTTGTCCCAAAAACAAACTGTGATAGGTATTCAGGGTGTTGAAAATTGGTAGTAGAGTATAGAAAAAAGAGGGCAGGAATTATTATTGCCCCACCCCCTATACCAAGAAGACCTGCAATAAAACCACTTACAACCCCTATTAATATTATAAAAAGATAGAAAGTAAGAATATCTGATAGAAAAAACATATCTATACTTCGATAATATTTATCTTTCCCTCGTTTCTCAACTGGAAGAATTCTGTGGCAACCTGAGGAAAAAGAGCATAAGACAATACATCTTCAACAGATTTTGCTTTATCTCCAATCTCTTTAGTGAGCTTCTCCATTTCAGGCTCCAAAAGGTCAGCAGGTCTGACAACAATAGGAGTATCATTTTTGAGAGCCATTTTCTGAACTTCAGGGTTAAAAGGAGCAATAGATTTACCATACATACCTTTTAATATATTGGTGGTTTCTTTTGTAAACATTGCATATCTTTTACCCATTAGAACATTAATTGTGGCTTGTGTCCCAACTATCTGACTGGAAGGTGTCACAAGTGGAGGGTAGCCTAAATCTTCTCTTACCCTTGGAATCTCTTTTAGAACATCTTCGAGCTTATCCAATTTCCCTTGAGATTTGAGCTGGGTTTCAAGGTTTGACATCATACCACCCGGAACCTGATAGATAAGAACATTAGTATCAACCCCAGTAAAAGCACTCTCGACATCTTTATAATTTTTTCTGACATTTTTAAAGTATTCAGCCATTTCACCAAGAGCCCCAATATCAAGCCCTGTATCGTATGGTGTATTTTTGAGAGCAACTACAAGACTTTCAGTAGGTGGCTGAGATGTCCCAAGTGCAAGAGATGATATAGCTGTATCAATAATATCTGCACCTGCTTCAATCCCTTTGAGGTATGTCATACTCGCAAGTCCACTTGTGGAGTGGCAATGCATATGAACAGGCAATCCAACTTTCTCTTTCAACTTCTTCACTAAATCGTAAGCATCAAATGGTGAAAGCAATCCTGCCATATCTTTTATACAGATGGTATCCACTCCAAGATTTGCAAGATCTTTAGCCATATTAACAAAATAATCGTTATTATGAACAGGACTAATAGTATAACTTAAAGCTCCTTCAGCAATTTTACCATATTTTTTAACATATTCGATAGATTTCTGCATATTTCTGACATCATTTAGAGCATCAAATATTCTGAATACATCTATACCATTTGAAGCAGAGCGTTCGATGAAAGATTGAAGGACATCATCAGCATAATGCCTATAACCAACTATATTCTGCCCCCTAAGAAGCATCTGTAACTTTGTATTTGGAAGTTTTTTTCTTAATACTCTGAGCCTATCCCAAGGATCTTCTTTTAAGAATCTCAAGCATGTATCAAAAGTTGCACCACCCCATACCTCTAATGACCAGTAACCCATTTTATCAAGTTTTTCACAAGCTCCAAGCATATCACTGGTTTTCATTCTGGTAGATAGAAGGGACTGATGAGCATCCCTTAGAATTGTATCAGTTATCATAACTTTTTTGTTGTTCACATTATCCTCCTGTAATATATTTTAATTACTTGATAATTCGATGATTGCATTTTGTATCCATAACAATAGAGAAAAAAATAAAGCGCTGCTAATACACAGCGCTAAATTTTCCATGATTTGATAAAATTACTCTATAACTGCTAAAACAGATTCTGTCTCAACAGTATCACCATCTTTTACCTTAACTTCTTTTACTTTACCACCAGCAGGTGCAACAACAGGCATCTCCATCTTCATAGCTTCAAGTATAACTATTTCATCGCCTTCATCAACTGAATCACCAGGCTTTACCTTAACTGATAAAATTTTCCCAACCATTGGAGCTAAAACATCCATAACACCCTCCTTAATAATTTAAATTTTTTGTTTCTATCATAAAGTTGATTTATTTGCAAGCAAATAGAAAGATAAAAAGAGTAAGCTCTAAAAAAATATTTCAAAAATGGAGAGAGTAAAATTAAAAAGAAAGTTTTAAAAATTAAAAGCTGAAACTAATTTTTTGAATCAAGATACTTTTGAATATGCTTGAAACCTTCAACTTTTACTTTATCGTAATAGTATTTAAAATTATTCTCTTTGTATATTTTATCCTCATAACTATTGTGACAAAATATACACTTACCGACTCTTAATATTTTGATAATATCCTCACTATTAAATACTTTGAAATTTTCATTCGAAAGACTCTGATACTGTATCTTACCATCATGGGACACAATGCTCTCAAACGGGAAATCAACATTAACTCCAGAGCTTTTGATATCGTAGATAGGTTTGAAGATTATTGTATCATTGTCAGCAAGCTCAAGATACCCCTTCCCAAGACCAACTGCCATAGGATTGTTGTGACAGTCATGACATCTTTTGCTCAATTTTGTTACAGTGTGAGGTTGGACCGGTGCAACCGCAAATGAAGTAGTATTGTCATCATGTATAAAAACTTTATTATCAAAATTCTTATCTGGAAAAGTCAACTGGCTTTGGCAAAACTGCATTGGTGAAATTTTACCCTTTGAATTAATTCCCAGGACAGTATCCTCAAACCTAGTATAACTCCTATATTCATACCACATACCCATACTTTTGAAACCTGTAAGGAAATCTCGCTGAGAAAAATTTGGATTGTAACCTATATGGCAACCGTAACAGAGAGGTGTCCATTTGAAATGACATGTATAACACTCAAAATTTTTGTTACACTGATTGGTCTTGTGTTTTGGGTCATTGCTAATAGTTTTTATTTCAAGTTTCTTATCACTTATCTTTGTAAAGAGGTAAATTTTGTTACCTTCCCTCTTGATATGACTTAGAATACTACCTTTTTTATTTTTTAGAAGCTGATCATTTATATTTATATTATCAAAACTACTTATCAAATCATCTCTTAAACTTGATACATCATAAAATTCAGGTTTATTTTTGTAATCACCATGGCAATCTTCGCATCTAATCTCAACCACCTGCTCCATTTTGTCATAAATCAGACCATCACCCATAATATCATTGGATGTATGACAATCTATACACTCCATCCCTTTTTGAAAATGAACATCAGCTCCCATGTGAAAAAAATTTCTCCCACCCATCAGCTCATTTTCCGAAAGAGATCCTTGACTGTAGGGTGTCCCATAAAAATCGTTTTCCATAATCCCTACGTATGATGTTCCATATCTATTGCTTCTGTTGTGACAGTGAAGACATTGGCTGGTAGGAATTTTTTTGGTCATTTTGTGAAAGGTTGGATGCCCCTCCTCGCCTCTATCAATTGTAGGATCATCACCCTTATATTTACTGCTGTTATCATATAGGACATGGCAAGCCGAACAACCAGATGAATGATTGCTCGTAGAGTTGGGATTATTAGCCCCTATATGACACATACTACAAAATTTTCTAAAATGACTATCTGCTATCTCCCCAGATACTTCATACTCGTCTTGGTAAGATGGTGGAATATCATCTTTGCTGTAAAAAGGGACTCGCTTCAGAACCCTACCCTTTTTATCCTCTATATTGTTTGTAGCATAAATAGCAGATTTACTCTTTTGAGAATTCCATTGATACCTAAGATCTGCAATTACACCACCCATAGAGAACATAAGGGAAGTCTCTACCCTCTTGATATCATTGTCGTGGCAATCCTTTGTCCCACAGGACTTATTAACAAATTTCATGTCAGAGGGATTCCTTTTGCCAATCAAACCTTTATGGGCATCATCTTTTTTTATAGAAAGAGGGTCTCCACCATGACATACTATACATCCAAAAACATTTATAGGATGGGATTCGCTAATCTCTTCTATTCCAATATGGCATGTTATACAATACTCCTCCCTCTTCCATTTGGATACATAGATACCCCTCTTTTCAATTTTGAAGTTTCTAAAATTTTCAATATCTTTTAGGATAGCTTCATCTTTACTCTTTTGATACTGAATTTGAAGTTTCTCTATTTTATCTCTCTTATAACGCTTCTGATACTTTTTCCAATCAGAGTAAGGGTCAAAATAGTAAACAGCAATAAGGGTCAAAGATAGTAGAAATATAAGTATATGCAGCAGTCTATTCATATAAATAAAAATAACCTTTGTTGTAAAACTTGAATATAAAAAAATATACTCTATTAAGCCAGTTACATATACAATCCACCATTAATATGGTAAACTTGCCCTGTAATATAATCTGAATTTTCATCAAGTAGAAAAGATACTACTCTTGCAACTTCCTCTGCTTTTCCTAATCTTTTCATAGGGATTTTACTCCTAACTTTATCAAGAGCCTCAGGTGGAACTTTGGCAACCATCTCTGTTTCGATAAAACCGGGTGCAACTGCATTTACAGTGATATTTTTTTGAGCAAGCTCAAGTGCAAGAGATTTGGTCAAACCAATTACTCCGGCTTTTGAAGCAGCATAGTTACTTTGACCAATATTTCCTGAAGCAGCAATTATAGAACTTATGTTGATTATCCTACCCCATCCATTTGCCATCATATAATCAAGAGAAGCTTTTATGCAGTAAAAACTCCCAAAAAGATTAACCTGAATAACCCTTATCCACTCTTCAAGGCTCATCTTTATAACAGTTTTGTCGTGGGTGATACCAGCATTATTAATCAGAATATCAATTTTACCATACTTTTCAACAAGTGCTTCAACAACATGTTTTACATCGTAAAAATTTTCAACACTACCCTGAAATATTTCAGCTTCACCACCATTTCTTAATATCTCATCTTTTACTTCAAGAGCTTTATTTGTATCTCTATTGTATCCAATACCAACAATTATACCCCTCTTTGCAATTTCAATAGATATAGCTTTACCAATACCTCTGGCAGCACCTGTAACTAAAGCAACATGTTTACCCATCTGACCCTCCTAAATTTTTTGATATATTGGTTCTAACTAAAATCTTAAGAGAAAATATCTACAACATTATTTATATATAATAATATTTCTGAAAAGGAAAATCAAATTTAAATAATTTTCTTGGAATATCCTCATTTTTATGTTAATTGGAAAGAAAAAATTTTGGGGATATTTATGGGATTTAAATGTGGTATAGTAGGACTTCCCAATGTTGGTAAGTCCACTATCTTTTCAGCTTTGACAGCCAATCAGGTTGATGCTTCAAATTACCCTTTCTGCACAATAGAACCTAATATCGGGATTGTAAAAGTATTTGACGAGAGGTTACTCAATCTTGCAAAACTAATAAACCCCGAGAAAATCATCTACACTACTATGGAATTTGTTGATATTGCAGGGCTTGTAAAGGGTGCAAGTAAAGGTGAGGGTTTGGGTAACCAATTTTTATCAAATATACGAAATGTCGATGCAATAGCTCATATCGTCAGATGTTTTGAAGATAGAGATATAGTCCATGTTGAAGGTGATGTTGATCCTGTAAGAGACATCAAGATAATAAATCTTGAGCTTATACTTGCAGATCTTGACACAGTCTCCAAGAAGCTTGATAGAACAGAGAGGCTTTTAAAAAAGGGAGAAAAGAGCATAAAACTTGAATATGAAATTTTATCAAAATTAAAAGATTCCCTCGATAACGAAATTCCCGCCAGATACACCAAAATCAACTCTGATAGTGAAGAGGAGGTTGCGATATTTAAGTCTCTCAATCTTCTGACTGCCAAACCTATTTTATATGTTGCAAATGTTGATGAAAATTCCCTCTCTGGTAACCACTTTACAGAGCAGCTAATCAACTTCGTAAAAAATGAAGATTCCAAGATTATTCTGATCTCAGGTAAAATTGAAAATGAGTTATCTTCTCTCTCTGATGATGAGAGGAAAGCTTTTATGGATGACCTCAAAATGGAGATATCAGGCTTGGATAGAATGATAAAAGAGGGTTATGATCTTCTCGGACTAATAACCTTTATCACAGCAGGCAAACCTGAAGTGAGGGGATGGACCATTACCCAAAATACCAAAGCTCCACAAGCAGCAGGGAAAATCCATTCAGACTTTGAGAGAGGATTTATAAGAGCAGAAGTTATCTCATACGATGATTACATAAAAGCAAAAAGCGAGCATAAAGCAAAAGAGCTTGGGTATCTGAGACTTGAAGGTAAAGATTATATTATAAAAGATGGCGATATTGTCCATTTTAGATTCAACGTATAACAAAAAGTGAAATGACCCGTATAACCTTATTTTTACTATTTATATTCACATTCAGTAGCTGTAGCAGCTCATTTTTGGATAGGATCAATCCAAATATAGTTGCAAAAGTTGATAATGATCGCATTAAACTTAGCGAAATTAAAAAAAAGATAAATAAGGATAATGAGGGTTCAGACATCACCAAACCTCTAATTCTATTTTACATAAAGGAGAGAATTAACGAAATAATAATTGAAAATGAATTTAAGAAACTAAAATTTACAATTGAAGATTCTGACAGAGCTGATCTCGATATCTTCTCTAAACTGAATAAAGAGGAGCTTGAAAAGATCATAATCTTCAAAAAAGTCAAAAATTATATCGTTAGAAAGATAACACCACCTACCGAGAAAGAGTGTATGAAGTATTACAACGATCACATAAAAGATTACGAACAGGGTGAGCAGATAATTACAAAATATATAGTTACCAATGACGAAACCATCGCTAACGAAGTTTATAAGGTGACCAAAACTTCAGGTTTAGACAAGGCTCTAAAAGATAAGAATCTCAATTATAGTTTTAAAGGTCTAATAAAAGTTGAAAATATTCCTGATGAAATTAAAAAACAGATCAATTACCAAAAAGAGAATTCAACTTGGTTTCTAAAAACATCAGGAGATTATTTTTACATAATATATATAGAAAAATATTACTCAAAAGTTATACCTTTCGAACAACTCAAAGAGAAAATCAACAGAACACTACTTGATGATAAGCAGAATAAATATTTTAAACTTTGGCTCAAAAACCAAATTGATAATTCAAAAGTAATCATTTTTCACAACAAAATAGAGTAAATTTAATTTATGAGACAAATTGGAATTACTACAACTGTTCCGATCGAAATAATTTACGCATCAGGTGCAGTTCCGATAGATCTAAATAATCTTTTTATTACTTACAGTGACCCACAAACTCTTGTAAATATCGCCGAAAACAAAGGATTCCCAAGGACTACATGCACTTGGATAAAAGGGCTATACTCAATAGCAATGCTAAAAGGGATAAAAGAGATAATTACTGTTCTTGAAGGGGATTGCTCTAATACTCATGCACTCTCTGAAATATGGCAGCAGGAAGGTATAACAACTATCCCATTCTCGTTCCCATACAATAAAGATTTAATTTTTTTTAAACACAACTTTAATTTTTTACAAGATTACTTTAAAGTTACCACAAAAGATATCTACAATACAAAAGGTGAACTTGACAAGATAAGAGATAAATTGCAAATTATCGATACAATGACATACAGAGAAAATATTGTATCAGGTTTTGAAAATCATCTATTTCTGGTCAGCAGTTCAGATTTTTTATCTGATCCTAATCTTTTTGAAGGTAAGATAGATAATCTCCTTTACGATTTAAAACATAGGGAGCCTTTTCGGGAGAGAGTCCGTCTCGGGTTGATCGGGGTTCCACCCATAATATTAAACATTTACCAAGAGATAGAGAGACTTGGTGCAAGAGTTGTTTTCAACGAAATCCAACTCCAGTTTGCAATGCTGAATAATTGTCAAGACATATATGAGCAATACCTTCAATACACATACCCTTATTCAGTATTTGGCAGAATAGAGAACATAAAAAAAGAGATAGCAATAAGGAATTTAGATGGGATTATACACTATACTCAATCTTTCTGTTTCAGGAATATTCAGGATCAGATATTCAAAAAGATGATAAATATCCCAATACTTACACTTGAAGGGGATAAACCTGAACCTCTCGATCAGAGGAACAAAATTAGGCTTGAAAGTTTTATAGATATGCTTATGATAAAAAAAGAGAGAAGATAAAATATCAAATTTATAAGGAGTTAGGTATGCTTGATGTCAAATTTATCAGACAAAATATCGAAAAAGTTGAAGAGATGCTACAAAATAGAAATACAAAAGTGAATCTAATCGAATTTAAGGATCTTGAAGAGAAGCGTAGAAAGCTTATTACCGAAGGTGAAACCTT
The DNA here is from genome assembly GCA_020722945.1 of Candidatus Methylomirabilis sp. Lineage (GTDB taxonomy): Bacteria > DYJV01 > DYJV01 > DYJV01 > DYJV01 > DYJV01. Next base: position 20,919 of record DYJV01000003.1, read on the forward strand.
AAAAGCGGATAAAAACAGAAGAAGCAAAGAGATAGCAGAGTCTAAAAAACAGGGTTTAATAGATGACAATCTTATAAAAGATCTGCAAATTATATCAGACAGAATTAAAATCGTTGACAATGAATTAAAAGATATAGAGGATAAATTTGAATTTATATCCCTCAACATCCCTAATATGCTGCATAGCTCAGTCCCTATTGGTAAAGATGAAAGCAGCAATACTGTTTACAAAACTTTTGGGCAACCTCACAAATTCAATTTCACTGCAAAACCACACTGGGATATTGCAGAGAAATTGGGTATTATTGATTTTGAAAGAGCAACCAAGATTACAGGTTCAAGATTTTCACTCTACTTTGGCAACGGAGCAAAACTTGAAAGAGCTATAATAAACTTTATGCTCGATCTCCATACCACAAAACATGGCTACAAAGAGGTTTTACCACCATTTATGGTAAATAGGCAAACTATGACAGGCACAGGACAGCTTCCAAAATTTGAAGATGATCTATTTAGAATTGACTCTGTTGATTACTTCCTTATCCCCACAGCAGAAGTCCCAGTTACAAATATCTACGCAGATGAAATATTATCAGAAGATGAACTCCCTATATATTTTACAGCATACACACCATGCTTCAGAAAAGAAGCAGGCTCTTATGGTAAAGATACAAAAGGTTTAATCAGACAACATCAATTTAATAAAGTAGAGTTAGTCAAATTTTCAAAACCGGAAGATTCATACGAAGAGCTTGAGAAACTTCTACTCAATGCAGAAGAGGTGTTGAAGTTGTTGAATATCCCTTACAGAGTTGTAACTCTTTGCAGCGGAGATACCGGGTTCTCCTCCGCCAAAACTTACGACATAGAGGTATGGTTACCGGGTCAAGATTGTTATAGGGAGATATCTTCATGTTCAAATTTTGAAGATTTTCAGGCAAGGAGAGCAAAAATAAGATTCAAAAAGAAAGGTCAAAAAGGAACTGAGTTTGTCCATACTTTAAATGGGTCGGGACTTGCAGTAGGGAGAACTTTGGTTGCTATTCTTGAAAATTACCAACAAGAAGATGGCTCTGTTGTAATACCTGAAGTTTTGAGAAAATATATGGACAACAAAGATATAATAAGAGGGGTTGTATGATCGCTCAATATCTCACAGAAATATCTTTACTCCTAATTCCTGTTCTTGTGGCAGTTACAATTCATGAAACCGCTCATGGATATGCGGCATATTTTAGTGGGGATATGACCCCTAAATATGCTGGACGCTTGTCACTCAATCCACTCAAACATCTTGATCCAGTAGGAAGCATTGTGTTTTTAATTACAAGAATGATAGGATGGGCCAAACCTGTCCCTATAAATCCCAATAACTTCAAAAATCTAAAAAGAGATACAGTAATTGTATCACTTGCAGGTCCACTTTCAAATATGGCACTTGCAGTAATATTTGCTTTTTTACTTAAAGGATTGACTCTTTTTCCTATTGGTTCAACATTTATCTACTATAAGATAATGGTTCCAATTGCCATAATATGTAAGCTTGCAGTCCAGATAAATATAGCTTTTGCTCTGTTTAATCTGATACCAATACCACCACTTGATGGGAGTAAGGTTTTATACGAGATACTCCCTTATAATCTTGCTTTTCAATACCAGAAACTTGAACCTTATGGATTTATTATAATATTGGTGCTACTGATTGCAAATGTTTTTGACTACACATTATGGCCGATTGTAAGATTTTTTACTGGAGTGTTACTGTGAAAACATTAATGATACAGGGGACTGGCTCAAGTGTTGGCAAAAGCGTTATTGCAGCTGGGCTATGTAAAATATTTTCTGACCTTGGGTATAAGGTTACCCCTTTTAAATCTCAAAACATGGCTCTTAACTCCTTTATAACAAAAGATGGTAAAGAGATGGGACGGGCACAGGTTGTTCAAGCAGAAGCAGCAGGTATAGAACCTCACTCTGACATGAATCCTATCCTGATCAAGCCAAATAGTGATACCGGTGCACAGATAATAATACATGGTAAAGTATATGGGAATATGAGTGCAAAGGATTATCATTCATTTAAAAAAGAGGCCAAAAATTTTGTAATTGAGAGTTTTAATAGGCTGAAAAAAAATTTTGATATAATGATTATAGAGGGTGCAGGTAGCCCTGCAGAGATCAATCTTATGGATAATGATATTGTAAATATGGGAATGGCTGAAATTGCAGATGCACCTGTAATCCTTGCAGGTGATATTGACAAAGGGGGAGTTTTTGCATCTCTTGTAGGGACAATAGAGTTACTGCCAGATATCCACAAAAATAGAGTAAAAGCTTTTCTAATAAATAAATTCAGGGGTGATAAAACTCTTTTACAACCCGGTCTTGACTCAATAACATCAAGGACAAATATCCCTTTTATCGGAGTTATCCCATATATGAAGGATCTTTATATCCAAGAGGAGGATGGTGTTGTTGTTGAAAACTATCTAAAAAATGAGATAAATTTAAAAAGTATAAAGGTTGCAATTCTGAAACTCCCTCATATATCAAACTTTACAGATTTTGATGCTTTCAGCAAAGAACCTGATGTTTCAACAAAATATATTGAAATAGGTGACTCACTTGAACAATTTGACATACTTATAATTCCGGGGAGTAAAAATACAATAGAGGATCTCAGCCTGTTCAGGAGTAAAAATTTTATACCCGTGATAGAAGAGTTTGTTAGTCATGGGAAAACATTAATTGGAGTGTGTGGAGGCTTTCAAATGCTGGGTCTTAAAATATTTGATCCATATCATGTTGAAAGCAATTTAGATAATATTAATGGACTTGGATTCCTCAAATTCACTACAACTATGGAGAGAGAGAAAACTACAAAACAGGTCAAAGTTCGAACCAACAATCTAAATAATTACTTTGCTGTTGAAGATATTTTGGAAGGTTATGAGATACATATGGGTAAAAATGATTGTTTTGAAAAAAATTTTATTTTTAAAAATATTGATGATAATTCAGAAGATGGATTATTTAGTGAAAATGGAAATATCTGGGGGACATATATACATGGAATATTTGATAATGACTCTTTCAGAAGGAAGATAATAAACTCTGTAAGGGTGAGAAAAGGTCTAAAAACTCTTCAGAAAGATGAAGCATTAAAGTATGCTTCTATGAAAAAAAGTGGGTTTGAAAAACTTGCATTATGTATAAAAGAGAATATTGATATTAAAATGCTTAACAATATCATATTTAAATAAAGTAAGGGGGGTTACCCCTCACCTTTTAAAATTTTTTTACACCATAACTATCTTTATAGATGAATTCAGAGATATCTTTTCTTGGTGGACATTTTGAATCAGCCGCTGGATAACCAATAGGTGTCATCGCAACAACAGCAATATTTTCAGGAAGATTAAGTATTTTCCCAGCTTGTTCAGCATCAAACAGACCTAATATAACTGTCCCCAGCCCCATACTATGTGCAGCAAGGCATAAAGTCTGCATAGCTATTCCAGCATCATACATATACCAATTGTCTCCCTTATTGGTCATAGGTTCACCCTTTTTAAAACCTGATTTACCTTTAATCCCAAGCTCAACTATCATAATAGGTGCCTCAGAACATGCCTTTCTTGCAGGATTACCTTCAGGCATACTATTTATAAGCTTATCTTTTATATGTTTGTCTGTAACAAGAACAAATTCCCATACTTGAGTATTTGCCCATGATGGAGACATTTTTACAAGGTTAAATAGCTCTTTAAGGGTCTGTTCGGAAACTAAATCACTTTTATAACTCCTTATACTTCTTCTTGATAAAATAGCTTCTTTCAAATCCATACTTGATCCTCCTCAAAAATTATAAATATTAATTTTTATTTGATTTTTTACTATCAACTTCTTTATCCATGTAGATAGATTTGAAAAGCCATTCGTAATAATTATCCCTAAACTCTCTATAAGAGTCAAGTATTGTAACTATGTTGTTGGAAATTTTATTTTCAGATATTTTGAAAAAGTTCTTTTGATCAACTTTTTGCCTATTAATCTTGATATATTCAGAGATATATTCTACTGTCTTCATAAAAGGATTTATAGAATCAGAGAAAATCAATCTTGAAAATCTTGCAGGGTGAGTCCATTTGAAAAATTCTGCAGTATATTCGTTGCAGAAAGGTTTTATGAATGGTCTCATATAGTTTTCATAAAAATATTTATTTGCTTTGGATATAAAATTAACATACTCAAAATCCTCTTTATCGTAATCTAACTTTATATCTTCAAGATTTTTCTCTATAAATTCAACTTCAAATTGAGCTTCTGAAATGTTTTTATTGAATGTTTCACTCTTTATCTTCATTTCATACAAGCCAGGGGCAAGGTTTCTTATATTTTCGATATTTTCAATTATAGCTCTATGCTCTCTATTTGCCACCTTACCTGAAACAAAGATTCCGAGATGTCCTATATCAGGATGTATAAGATAAATTATTCTCTGCCCATTATTTTTAAGGTCTTCAGTAGTCTTATAAACTTCACTTATCCACTGTAAACCCTGCTCTGGAGGCGATATATTGTCACCCTCTGATGCAAATATCACAAAAGGTTCTTTTATTTTTCTCAAATCTATCTTTTCACCAAGTGGTGAAAGCATCTCACCCTTTTCAAGCTTGTTGCCAATAAAGAGATTATTTACGATAGCAACAATTTCACTCTCAGTAAAGAAATAGAATCCTGTCCACCATTTTTCAAATTCGAGGTAACGAGAATCCTCTTTATCAACATTATGAAAAACATTAAACTCTTTCTTCCAAAATGTATTTGCAGGATTTAACATTTCAAAATTATAAACAAGCCATGCTCCATCAAATATGCCATTACTTAAATCTGAAATAAGCATTGAGAGCCATACTCCACCTGTCAATCCACCTGTAACTCTCATCGGATTGATTTTATCCCTACCAGCCCAGTAAGATAAAGGAGTCCCATTGATAACAAGAGGACCCGTAAGATCAGGTCTCGTTGCAGCAATCATTGAAACGATCCAGCCTGCCTGACAATTTGCATAAATAACTGGTGGATTATCAGGGTGTAAATCGTGCATTATATCAATGAATGTAAGGAGAGCCAATCCAACATCATCAAGAGTCTGACCGGGACAAGGCTCTGGAAAGAAACCTACTAAATAACATTGATGCCCCTCTTGCATTGCTATACCAGCTTCTGAATCTTTCTTAAAAGCACCAATCCCAGGTCCATGCCCTGCTCTTGGATCAAATATCATAATAGGTCTTTTATTAGGGTCTATTTCAACACCCTTGTCAGGAAGAATTTTGTAGAGGATAAAATTTGCTGGTCTTTCAAATCCTCTTGCATCCATAATCTCTTCATATTTGAAGTTAACAAGTGGTGGCATACCTTTTTGGTAATGATCAAGCATTATATTACCACGCTTTCTTAGAACATCAATAAAGAGAATGTATCTCTGACAATAATCAACAAAATAGTTAATAAACTCAATATAGTTATCAAAAATATCTTTAAATGAATCTGTAGAAATTTTGACATAATAATCTCTTAAAATTTTATCATTAAGAGGATTTTTGTCAATCTTATCAAGTAATAGTGCAACATCAGAAGGATTTTTGTAATCAATCTTTAGTTGTTTAAAAAGATCCTCAAAAAAATTGAGAAATTTCTTGTTGTTCGGTGAAAATAACTTATCTCCTATCTGAAACGGATTTAACTTGATAATTTCATTATTCAGCATGTAACCCTCTTATTTTTTATTTGTTGTTTTGTCATCTAAAGAAACACTCTTCTGATATACAGAATCAATATACTCCAAACCTTTTAATACCATATTTTTGTAATCACTCAGAGCCATTTCAGAATTTTTTATCCACTCTTTGTAAACCTTTAATAAATTTTCTCTATATACTTCAGGCTGTTTCTGAATAAATATCTCTACAAATTTTAACTGCTGTTTGTTTATTAGGTTGAAGTTGTCCATGGATAAAGAGTAGAATAGTTTTATATTTTTAAAAAAGTTTTCATCATAGTTCATCATAAACCTCCTAATATCTTAATAAAGGATATAAAGTAGAAATTTTATACCCACATATTCAATTAAAAATATCTGTTAGTCGTTCACTACCTGTTAACATCAGAAATTGCTTTCTGGTATACAAAATCAATATACTCCAAACCTTTTATTACCATATTTTCATAATCTGTGAGTGCTAACTCAGAATTTTCTATCCACTCTTTGTATATTTTGAGTAATCTCTCCCTATCCTTTTCAGGCTGCTCTTGAATAAATAGCTCTACAAATTTTAGCTCTTGTCTATTTATGAGATTGAAGTTATCCATAGAAAGAGCATAAAATGACTTTCTGTTCATAAAGAAGTTTTTGTCATTGTTCATATTTAACCTCCTTAAATTAGAGTTAATATGATATTCAATAAACTTCTTATAAATAAAAAATTGTCAAATATCAGGTAAAATAGACTATTTTTGTTTATCTACTGCTTTTTTATAAGAAGTCTCTATGTAGTCCAAACCTTTTAGAACCATATTTTTGTAATCATTAAGTGCTATTTCAGAATTTTTTGTCCACTCCTGATAAATTTTTAATAAGTTGTCTTTGTAAGCATCAGGCTGAGTCTTTATAAAAAATTCGACCATCTGCTCCTGCTGCTTATTTATAAGATTAAAATTGTCGAGTGTAAGGTTGTAGTAATTCTTGATATTGTTAAAAAAATTGTCGTTGATCTCCATACTCGTCTCCTTATTTATTAAACTTTCATGTTTTTTGTAAATACTTCATTAAGATTGTCTAAACCTTTTAGAACAACATCTTTAAACATATCCAAACCCTTTTCAGTAGAAGTTACCCATTCGTTGTAAACTGACATCATATAATCTGAATTTGGGACTTTACTGTTCTTAAGCATCATTTCAAAAATATTTTTCTGCTGCTCTGTAAGCATTTTAAAATTTTCAAAAGCCAACTCATAAACATTTTTTAAATTAACAAACATATTCTCTGTTCCCATGTTAAAACCTCCTATTTTTTATTTTAAAGAATGCTCAAATATCCATTTCCCCACAGATGGTGCTAACTCTTTCTGAGATTTTGAACTTACATATAATCCTATATGCCCACCCTTAAACGATAACATAGTCTTATCTTTTGAAGATACTAAATCGTTTAAAGGTTTTGTAGATGCAGGTGGGACAAGATGATCTTGCTCTGCATATATTGTAAGTAGTGGCATTGAAATATTTTTTAAATTCACTTTCCTTCCATTTAGAGTAAATTCACCCTTTACAAGCTTATTACCCTGATAAAGATCTTTTAAGAACTTTCTATATGCTTCACCTGCTTGTGCAGGACTATCAAATATCCACTTCTCCATTCTTAAAAAATTTTTTATATCTTCAACTGAAGTGGTATCCTTGACAAAATTGTAATATTTTTCAAAATTAAGCTGAAAAGGTTTAAGCATCAGATAACCAATATTCATAAAATCACCAGAAACATTACCAGAAGAATCAACTAAGGCATCAATATCTATATATTTTGACCATACATTTAGAAGACCATCCTCAACATCAAAATCAACAGGAGTAACCATAGTAACAAGATTTTTTATCTTTTCAGGATATAAAGCTGAATAGATAACAGAGAACGTCCCACCTTGACAAACACCAAGAAGGTTGATCGCATCAAGTTTATGCTTATCTCTTAGGTAATCAACGCAATTGTTAATAAACCCATCTATATAGTCTTCCATAGTGAGGTATCTGTCAGCTCTTTCTGGGTATCCCCAATCTATTATATAGATATCTAATCCTTGGTCAAGAAGTCTCTTTATGAAACTTTTATCAGCTTGAAGATCCATCATATAATATTTGTTGACAAGGGCATATACAATAAGAAGCGGAGGGTGTGGCTTTTGGGAATCTTTGTTCTGGTCGTAATGATAAAGTTTGACATTACCAAATTCAAGTTCTGTGCTTTTTGGAGTAGGCTGAACATCTATTGTATCAATATTTTTCATATCATTCATAAGATTAAATAATTTATAGTTGATATCAAGAATATCATTAGTAAAATTAATCACTGATTACTCCTCCATTTTTGTTTTCTTTACAGATTTTGCTTTTGCATCTGTAGGGACTTCACCTTTTAAAGTTTTTATAATATCTTTTAGTTCTTTAATCTCTTTTCTTATCTCCTGATTATCTTGTTTAACAATGTAAAGCTCTTTGTAAGCTCTGTCAAGTTCTGTTTTGGTAGCAATATTGGAATCCTTTAGGACTTCGTAGGTGTATCTATCAAGGGATAATTTTAGTTTGGAGCCTGCTTTTACAAGCTCTCCAAGTGTAGAGCCAAAATCTTTACTTTTAAAAAAACTATGAAAAACAGATTCATTTTTGTTTACCCATTTTTTAAAAAATTCATCAAAATTTTCTATATTAGGATGTTTGATAATTTCATTAATAAAATCTTGGAACCCTTTTTCAGATTCTTTGTTTATGATTGCTTTAAACTTCTCAACATTCCCCATATAAGCTTTAAAATCTTCAACAATATTTTTTATCATATCATTATACTCCCTCGTCAAACCTATTGAAGGGAGCTTCAACATATCATCAAAAAATTCAAAATTAACTTTTGAGAAATTATTGAGAACACCAAGATTACTTTCACTATTCTCAATAAAAAACTTTAAATTATTATAGATATTCATATCTGAAAAAGGTTTTGTAAAATCATTAAATACTTTTTCAGGAGTCAAATCAGAGAGGTTGAATATCTTAAGAACTATATCATTATAATTTTTCTGAAAATTTTTGAATAAATTCTGATAATCAAAAACATCAAGTTTATTTTCTCTTTTAAAAAAAGCATCATTGAAGTTTTTATAGAAACTAAATAGGTCTGTGTATACTTGTGTCCCTTTATCTATCTGAAAATAAGGGGTAAACATATCTCTCTGTATTGACGAAAGATCAAAGTATTTATAGTTGTTTGGTTTAAAAGAATTTTGCCACATTTCAAAAAACTTTTTCTGCATTTCCGTAAAATTGTCCATTGTGAAACCTCCCTTGTTGTAAAAGAAATTTTAATGAGTAAAATAAAGTATTTGAAAAAGGTATAGAATATAAGAATTAATAATTTATAAAGAAATTGTAAATATTTTGCAAAATCATAATCTCAAACCACCATCTACTTCTATAGTTCTGCCATTAACATAGTCATTTTTAATAATAAAAAATAAAGTATCTGATATCTCTTTTTTATCTGCAAACCTATCAGCAGGTATTGTCTTTTTGATTTTTAGTTTTATAGTTTCTGGGATAAACTCTGTCATCTCTGTATCAACATACCCTGGAGCAATAGCAACTGACCGTATCTTGTATGGTGCAAGTTCCTTTGCCCATACAACAGTCATTGCAGCTACACCTGCTTTTGAAGCAGTATAATTACTCTGTCCAAGATTTCCAACTCTCGATATAGAAGATATTGATACAATTACCCCATGTTTATTGAATTTAACCATTTGAAAAGCAGCTTCTCTCGCACATAAAAATACACCTGTAAGATTGACATCTATAACCTTCTTCCACTTCTCAAAAGGCATTCTTACAATATTGCCGTTTTTATCGGTTTTCACCATAAAAGAATCAGCAGTAACCCCACTATTGTTTACAGATATATCTACCCCAGAATACTTTTCAGCAACAGACTCATAAAAGTTTATTACATCATATTCAAGGCTTACATCAGCAACATAAGAGTCTACACTTACACCCTCTTTTTCAAAAAAAATTTCAGCATCGTGAAGATTTTTCTTACTTATGTCACATATAGATACTTTTGCACCTGCTTTGGCAAGATCTAATGCAAATTGTCGTCCAAGTCCCCTTGCACCCCCTGTAACAATAGCTATTTTATTATTAATATTCATTACCATTATCTCCAAAAAAAACATCCATTACTATTCTATAAGTAATAATAACAAGAATAGAAGTCAAGAGATATTTAATAAATTAATTAAAATTAATCACTAATTTTAGAGATAATCAAGTAATTACAAGAAAATATAAAGAAAAAAATCAGATGATAATTTAGATTGAAATAAAAAAGCGGAGCAAAATGCTCCGCTTAAATAAATCATAATGAGTTGGTATTAGAAATTGTATCTTACCCTTGCAGTTGATACAAATATATCCTCATCTGCATTGCCATCTTTGTCAGATTCCCAATAATCCATAGCATCTCCTGCGAATAAATAACCTGCATTTATTGCAAATTCAAGATTATCGTATAGTTTGTATTTTACATAAGCATTGACTTCAAGACCAAGTGCATCATCACTCTGAGACTTGCCATTGTTGTCTTTATACTCAAGGTCTTCAGCAAGCATCATATATAAAAGACCACCACCAATTGTAGTCTTTTTAGAAGTTTTCCATGCAAATAAAAGTTCATTCATTATGAAACCTTTGTCTCCAATGTATGGGGTCTCTACAAAATAATCATCATCTGTATAAGGTCCCTCCATCAAGACAACACTATCAAATGTATCAACATCAACTGCCATATATCCATTGAAATCTGAATCATCAGAATCATCATCACCAGATGCATACCAGAATCTGTAAGTTAATTTCATATCACAGCAGAAATTATAACCTAAATCTAAACGAGCAAACCATGCATTTAGGTCATAGTTATCATCTGGAGCTGTATTACCAAGGTAATCTTTGTATGAAACTTTATCTACACTTCCACCCTGATAAATAAAATCAAATCCTCCAAAAAAATTACCAGATTTGAAATCTCCACCAAGACCTATTGTGAATATGTCAAGCTCTGCAGCTTTCATTAGTTTAGCTTCATACCATTCACCCTGTTTTGCACTAACTCCAACAAGCTCAGAGCCACCATCGAGGTTTTTAAATAGATAATCAGCCCAAATATTCATTTTGAAATTGTCAGCAGGTTTGAAATCTACCTTAGCATAGATAGAATCAAGACTTGTAGTATCATCATTCTTTTTCACTGATCTGTATTCATCCCCTCTTGTCCATCCAAAAATAAAATTTGAACCACTAAGACCACCATAAAGTTGAACACCCATTTGAGTTTCTTCCCAGAAATATTTGTTTAGTTTGAGAGGGAAAAGACCCATTTTAACACCAAGTTTATCATTCCATGGAAGTTTGAAATCAGTATACAACCATCTTGTTTCGATGTTTACAGCATCACCAGAGAAACCACCACCTGCACTTTTACCAACGCTTCCACCTGCACCATACTCAAGAGCTCCCCACTCTGCTGCATATACACCTTTTACTTTGCCATTGTTAGTAGAGAAATCTGCCCAAAGTCTATACTTTGCCTCACCCCATAAATTGGTAACACTACCATCTTCAAGAGGTCCACCACCAGAACCATTAAACCACTCATCATGATTGCTGCCCAGCATAAATCTGTTGTTAAAATCGCCATGCACTTGCATGTCAGCAGCAGAAACAAGAAGTGGAGTAACAGCCAAAGAAACAACTGCTAATAGAAAAAACAATACTCTTTTCATCACTTTCCTCCTTTTTTAATTTAAATTAATATTACAAAAAAATAAAACACTCTCTTAAATTAAAGAAATTTAACTTCTATTAAAGAAAATGGCTCACTTTGTCAATAAGTTTTTGTTTTAACTATATACTTTTTACATTTATTTTACAAAAAAAATATTTAACAAAAAGTGGTTAACTTATAAATTCAGAGCTGTAAATAGTAGTTATTGAAGTAAAGTTTATTGCTTTTATATTTTTTCTGATGTATAATCAAAACTCATTATTATAATAATTAATAGCCAATATTGGAGGGATTAATGAACAATGTTTTAAGTGGAATGAGACCTACCGGGAAACTTCATTTAGGTCACCTGCACGGAGTTCTCGAAAATTGGATAGAGCTACAACACAAATACAACTGTTACTATTTTGCAGCAGATTGGCACGCTCTTACAAGTGATTACAAAGATACCTCAAACATAAAAAATAATATTTATGATATGATAGCAGACTGGATAAGTGTAGGTATCGACCCAGAAAAAGTAGCTATATTCATACAGTCTCACATAAAAGAGCATGCTGAGCTTCACCTTCTCATCTCAATGATAACACCTTTAGGCTGGCTTGAACGAAATCCTACATACAAAGAAGTGAAAGAAGAGCTTAGTGAAAAAGATATAAACAGCTACGGTTTTTTAGGCTACCCTGTTCTTCAGACTGTTGATATAATTTTATACAAAGCAAAATATGTCCCTATCGGAATAGACCAACTTCCACACCTTGAATTATCAAGAGAGATAGCAAGAAGATTCAATTTTTTATACAACAGGGAAGTATTTATAGAACCACAGCCACTTTTTACAAAAGTTACAAAATTATCAGGGATAGACGGAAGAAAAATGAGTAAAAGTTACGGTAACTCAATATATATCTCAGATTACGGGAAAACTTTATCTGACAAAGTTCTTAATCTTATTACAGATACAAATAGAGTTAGAAGAAAAGATCCTGGTGACCCAGACAAATGTATGGCATTTGAATTCCATAAGCTATACCTATCAGAAGAAGAGATTTTAATGATAAAAAGAGAGTGTCCAACTGCTGGGATAGGTTGTTTTGACTGTAAGAAGATTCTTCTTAACAGAATTGTTGAGAAATTATCTCCTATTCACCATAAACGTGAGGAGCTTCTCTCAAAAAAAGACTACCTCAATGATATTATAGCAGATGGGGATAAAAGAGCCAAAGCTAAAGCAAGTGAAACTCTCAAAGAGTGTCTCGAAGTTATGAATCTCAATTACTAATTAATAATGAATAATTTTCAGATAAAAGAGAGAGATAACAGTAGCAATGCAAGGATAGGGTTGTTAACAACTGCTCACGGAGTAATAGAGACTCCCGTGTTTATGCCTGTAGGGACACTTGCAACTGTAAAATCTTTATCATCAGAGGATCTCACAAATTATGTCAATTCAGATATAATTCTCTCAAATACATATCACTTATATATCAGACCATCTGATACCCTTATTCATAAACTTGGGGGACTTCACAAGTTTATGAATTGGAGTAAACCTATCTTAACCGATAGTGGTGGATTTCAGGTCTTCAGTCTTGCAAAACTTACAAAAAAAAGTGATGAAGGTGTGGAGTTTCAGTCACACATAGATGGCAGCTATCATCTATTTACACCACAGAAGGTAATGGAGATACAAGAAAATCTTAATTCAGACATTATGATGATATTTGATGACTGCATAAATCACAATTCATCTGAAATAGATTTGAAAAAAGCAATGCAGAGAACCACAAATTGGGCAAAGATATGCAAAAAATCTAAAAGAAGCAGCAATCTTCTCTTTGGTATAATTCAGGGTGGAGTAAACATATCTCTAAGAAAGCAGCATTTATCAGAAATTACAGATATAGGTTTTGATGGATACGCTATAGGGGGCTTGAGTGTTGGTGAGCCAAAAGAGGAGATGTATAAAATTATAAATTCAATAGGACCTGAAATGCCATACTACTATCCAAGATATCTTATGGGGGTTGGGACTCCTAAAGATATTGTTTTTGCTGTATTAAATGGAGTAGATATGTTTGACTGTGTCTTGCCTACAAGAAATGCAAGAAATGGGACACTTTTTACATCAGAAGGGAAAATAAACATAAAAAATCAGGAATATAGAGATAAGGATGAACCTCTTGATAAAGAGTGTCAATGTTTTACATGCCAAAACTACTCAAAAGCATACTTAAGACATTTATTCATATCAAAAGAGATTTTATCATATAGACTTAATACTATTCACAACCTCTTCTTCTATACATCTTTGATGAAAAAAGTGAAACAACATATTAAGAGCGGAACTTTAAAAACTTTCTACAATTATATTAACGAAAGTAGATTATTTGATTAAAAAGATATTAAAAAGCATATCTTATATTTATACAGCCAAAATCTAAAGCCACACAGCACTGCTCACTTTATACTTTTTGTTGTCATATAAAATTTTATATGTTAAGGTTGAAAAATTTTAACATAGGAGGATTTATGTATTACCTAAAAATCACTTCCTCTTTTGCTGCTGCTCATAATCTTCTCAATTACAATGGGAAGTGTGAGGCTCTTCATGGTCATAATTGGAAAATAGAAGTAGTGGTAAGGGGGAACGACCTTGACAAATCAGGTATGGTGGTTGATTTTAAAATTTTAAAGAATATCCTTAATGAAATAGAGGATACTCTTGACCACAAATATCTCAACGAACTTGACTGCTTTATAGGAGTTAGTCCATCTTCAGAAAATATCTCTAAATTCATCTTTGAAGAGTTTGAAAAGAGATTGAGTAAATTTAGTAAAGATGTTGAAGTTTTTGAGGTCTCAGCTTGGGAATCAGACAACGCTGTTGCTTCTTTCAGGAGGTCATAATTGTTACTAAAAGATATTCATAGTCAGGGAGAACATATAAAAATACCAATAGATAAAGTAGGGGTAAAAAACATCAATTACCCTATAATAGTTCTCGACAAAACCAAAAAATACCAGCACACAATTGCTTCTATAAATATGTATGTAAACCTTCCTCACCATTTTAAAGGGACACATATGAGTAGATTTATCGAAATACTTAACAAATATAGAGACGAAATAAGTATAAACAACTTTCATCAAATACTTGACGATATGTTAGACAAACTTCAGTCTGAATCAGCTCACCTTGAAGTATCCTTTCCATACTTTATAGAGAAGAAAGCACCTGTTACAGGAGCTGAAGGAGTAATGGATTATTTATGCACTTTCCTTGGAAGCAAAAATAAAAATGAAGATATAGACTTTATGATTACAGTCAAAGCACCCGTTACATCATTATGTCCATGTTCAAAAGAGATAAGTGATTTTGGTGCCCACAATCAGAGAAGTATTGTGACTGTTTCATTTAGATTCAGAAAACTTATATGGATAGAGGATATTATCCAAATTATAGAATCTTGCTGTAGTTCCCCTGTTTACTCAATACTAAAAAGACCAGATGAAAAATATGTCACAGAAAAAGCCTACAATACCCCAATGTTTGTTGAAGATATAGTCCGTGAGCTTGCAGAAAAGTTAAGAAATCATACTAACATCAAATGGTTTATAGTAGAATCAGAAAATTTTGAAAGTATACACAATCATAGTGCTTACGCATCTATAGAGAGTTCTAATATATAGGGACAAAATGATTGATACAAAAATCTTAATCAACCACGATAAGCTTGAAACACGAATAGCTGTCCTCGAAAATAATACTCTTGTAGAGATCTATGTCGAAAGGAGGAAGGAGCTTAATCTTCTTGGAAATATATACAAGGGTAAAGTAGTAAAGATACTCCCCGGAATGCAGTCTGCTTTTGTTGACATAGGTCTTGAGAAAGCTGGTTTTTTATATGTATCTGATGTATTTAACTATCTCAATCTGGATAATCTCTTCCTTTCAAATGAATGTATAGATGATCTTGATAATTTTGAAGAACCTCATTTAGAGAGAAATTACCATATTGAAGATCTCCTTAAAGAGGGTCAGGAGATATTAGTTCAGATAGCCAAAGAACCATTGGGAAGTAAAGGAGCAAGGCTCACATCTCATATTACAATTCCCGGTAAACATTTAGTATTACTACCTACTCTGACTCATATAGGCATTTCAAAAAAAATATATGATGAAAAAGAGCGTGACCGCCTCAAAATAATTCTTGAGAGTAACCGTGGCAATGACAAGTATGGTGTAATAGCAAGAACTGCAAGCGAAGGAGTTTCTCCTGAAGAGTTGAGAAATGACAAAGACTTTCTTGTAAAAATATGGGATGAAATCAAAAAAAAATATGAGCAGACTACAGGCATCTCACTACTTCATAGGGATCTTAACTTACCTTCAAGAGTAATTAGAGATTTTTACTCCGCAAATATTTCTGAGATAATAGTTGACAATAGTGAGCATTACGATACTCTCAAAAATTTTATAGATATTTATCTCCCCAAATTCAAAAATAGGATCTCTTTTTACAACGAAAAAGAGATGTTGTTTGAAAAATTTAACATAGAAATCGACTACAAAAAATTACTCAATCGAAGAATATGGCTTAAATCAGGTGGTTATATAGTTATAGATAAGACTGAAGCTCTCACTGCAATAGATGTCAATACAGGTAAGTTTGTTGGGAAAGTAGAGCTTGAGGAGACTGTTTTCCAGACTAATATAGAAGCTGCAAAAGAGATAGCTTACCAGCTACGGCTCAGGAATATAGGTGGAATAATCGTAATAGATTTTATTGATATGCACAAGAAGGAGTATAAAGAGAAAGTTTCTAAAATATTTGAAGATGAGTTAAAAAATGATAGGAACAGAGTCAATATTCTGAAAATATCAGAACTTGGTCTTATAGAGATGACAAGAAAGAGGACCCAAGATGACATTATAAGCAATCTTACAACCACATGCCCTATATGTGAAGGGAAGGGGCTCATCAAATCAGCAACATATATTTTATGTTCAATCTACCGAAACATAATCAAAAATCAGTCACTATACAGAAACAGAAAACTTATACTAACTGTCCATCCATACATTGGTGAAATAATAATGGAGGATGAGAGAGATACATTAGAGTGGATTGAGAGAGAGCTTGAGATACAACTTGAAATAAAATTTTTTAAGAAAACCTTTTCAAACAATATAGAGACTTACGAAATAGAAACTGAAGAGAAAACAATCTTATAAACCTTTAATCTGCAACATAGAATTATTTCTCACATTTTTATTTTCTATCCCCATTTGACTTTTATAAATAAATTTTGTACCTTATAAGTATAAAAATTTTATAATGTAGGTGTTTATAATGCTTTACCAAACCACCTTTAAACTGACAGATGCTTCCATATTCTACCTTGAGAAAAATAATATTACCAAAAAAGATATTAATGAAATAATATCAAAATTCAAAATACCTCCACTATATAGTGATAAAGCTATTTTTATAGCTAAACTTTTTACTAATTACGAAACAAAAATCCTTATAGATTTTGCAAATGAAAATAGCTATATCAAGGAATTAACCTATACCAAAATAGACCCTTCAACACTTGATGATCATATTATCCCCTACTCAAAAATAGCAAAGAAATCTGATGAGCATGGCTCAAATTGGGAGATAATATCTTTCGGTCAGATAAACAATATGTTTGTATCAGGATATGGAAAGGTAAAGGAGAACAACAACCTTAGAAAAAAAGAGCGGAATTATAAAGCATCTATATTGCTACTCAAGCTTATAAACATCCCCACAACATCAAAAAATATAAATACTCTACAAGATTACCTGATAAATATCAAAAAGCTTGATGATGTATCTATCTTCCTAAATGACTTATTGGAGTGTAAAGAAAACAATACTGAAAAGTTTTATAATGAAATTAGTAAAATATTATCCATTAGTAACTTTGAATATTCTGAAAACTTCAAAAATATAGAGGGGTGTATATCAGATAAAAAAATTATCAAAATACCAACAGGGAACTGGCAATACTAATTGCCAGCTACCTGTTCCTCTTCTACTACATTAATTTTAAGATTAGCATGAACTTCAGGGTGTAATTTGATTTCTAAATTAAAATTACCAAGTGTCTTTATAGGTTCTTTAAGTAATATTTTCTTTCTGTCGATGTTAAGATCGTAATTTTGAAGTTCTTTCTCTATCATAATAGCAGTAACTGCTCCAAAAAGTTTTCCACTTTTACCTAACTTCTGTTTAATGTTAATCTCTATTGACTCTAATTTATTTTTAAGTTCTTCAGCTTGTATCTTTATTTTGTTAAGTTTTAAAGATATCATCCTTTTGTGGTGTTCAAATTCCCTTATATTTTTAGGGTCTGCTTTAACAGCAAATCCCTTAGGGATAAGGTAATTTCTTGCATAACCATCCTTTACTTTTACAGTTTCTCCGATATTACCAAGAGCTTTTACATCCTCTTTAAGTATTATTTTCATCTCTGCCTCCCAAATTATTATTGTTAATTATTTTTCTAAAATTAAACCAATTGTCAAATAAACCTGCTAATGCTACTAAAATAAGTAGAAACTGTGAAAAAAATATAAAAATATAAAAGATATTCTTCATAATCTTTGAGTAATTAAGCTTTTCAAAGCAAAACTCAATAACCGAAAATCCTTGTATCAGAAATAGATAACAACAGAGAATCAAAATATTAAAGGTTATCCATTTGATAGGAGGATATTTTATAAGAAAAATCTCAAAACCTGCTAATATAAACACCCAGACAACCCAAAATGGTAAGCTCCAGTTTGATATATCAACTATACCTATATCACTTTTTACTGCTCTTCTGACAATAGAGAGGTTAAGAAAAAATAAGCTACTATAAAAAATTATCATTAGTGAAGGTAGTATCCTCACTATAAGATAACTTATCTTGCTCAGATTATTTTTGATAGTGGCAATATCTGACTCACTTACCCCTATCTCCTTGTAACTTTGAAGAACAGCTTGAAAATTACTGTTAATGAATGAGGTGAAATCATTAGTTAGAGAGTATATATCCCATCCACTAAAAAGTAATATAAGGAGAATCGAGAGGAAAGTAGTCAATACCGATACTATAAAAATTGTATTAACACCTTTAAACCCTCTATTAAAAAATTCAAAGAGCAGAAAAAATGGCATTATATATTGTATAAGGTAAAGAGCCAAACTAAATTTTCCTGAAACAACAAACACCAAAATTGAAGATAGAGCTATACATATATATAACAAATAATTTTTGTTAGTTACTCCAATGTAAACAAGCGGCAATGGAGCAAAAAAGTTCAAAATACCACCAACCAAAGGTGAAATCAATGCTGACAAATATAGAGATGACGACAGCAGTGAAGCAAGAAGAACATTTCTTATATCAATATCATTTCCTCTTATAATCATTAGCAGTTGTATATGGAAGTAAAGCCATATTTCTTGCTCTCTTAATTTCTTTTGCTAATTTTCTTTGATGAGCTGCACATGTTCCTGTAATTCTACTTGGGAGAATTTTACCTCTATCAGTAATAAATCTTTTGAGTAACTCATACTTTTTGTAATCAAGTTCAGATTCTTTGTTCCCACAGAAGTAACATATCTTCTTTTTAGGAAATTTTCTTATAGCAGATGTTCTATTTAACATTTAGTTTTCCTCCTCTTTCAATAAAATTAATAGTTTCACCAATTATCTCTATTTTGGTTCTATGTTCACCACTTTTTAAAAAGAAATTTGAAAATTTAAGTTTACCTTCAACAATTATCTTTGAATCTTTTGTAAGTTTCTCTTTACACACTTCTGCAAGTTTTGAATACACAACAACATCAAAAAAGTTAACTCTATTCTGGTTGACAACCATAATATTCATTCTGGTCAAGGGATTATTTGATGAGTTGTAGAATATTTCAGGGTCCCTGGTAAGCATTCCTGAAATAAAAACCCTGTTTATATCCATTAACTTTCAGTTGATTCAACAGGCTCTTTACTCTCTTTAGGCTGCTCGTCACCTAAAACAACAAAGAGATATCTAAAAATATTTTCATTGATCTTAAACTTTCTCTCTATCTCTTTGACAAGCTGGTAATCAGCATTGAGGTATGCAATAAAATAGTATCCGGTATTTTTTTTGTTTATCGGATAAGCAAATCTTTTGAGACCCCATTCATCAACTTTTACAATAGAACCTTTCATCTCTTCAACAAGAGACTTAAACTTTTCAAGCTCCTCTGTGGCAAGCTCTTTACTTAGCTCCCCATTAACAATAAACATTAACTCATAATACTTCATATCAACTCCTTATGGTTTTTTAGCCCTTTTTTAAAGAGCAAGGATAAATAGTTGGTGTCAATATAACAATAAATAAAAAAAATCAAGTTTTTTTAGAAAATATTTTAAATAACTATCTCTTTTTTAATATTGATATTGATAACTCTATTTTATCAAAAATCTTGTAATTTTAATATTATTGTGGCAGAAAAGATTAAAATAATTATACAAGAGGTAAAAATGGATAAAATAATAACTTCAATGCTAAAGGACCTTCAACAGTTAGCAGAACCTTCATTAAAGGAGTTTAAAACAACAGAATATATAGTGAACTTTCTAAACAAACATAATATCCCTATCGATAAAAATTTAAAAACAGGTTGTTTTGGAACAATCAATGCAGATTCTAATAGAACTATTGCTTTTAGAGCAGATATAGATGCACTCCCTTTAGACAGAGAAAAAACAACCTACAAACATCTTTGCGGACACCATTCTCATACCGTAGGATTACTCCTTGCCCTCAAAAATATTATCAACAGAAAAGATAGATTGAAATCCAATATACGATATATTTTCCAGCCAGCAGAGGAGACAGGTGGAGGTGCAAAATTTATGATAGAAAATAACGCTCTAACAGATGTA
This sequence comes from Candidatus Methylomirabilis sp., assembly GCA_020722945.1. Taxonomy (GTDB): domain Bacteria; phylum DYJV01; class DYJV01; order DYJV01; family DYJV01; genus DYJV01. The sequence goes on from DYJV01000003.1 coordinate 41,497, forward strand.
GATGAGATATATGGCCTTCACGGTTATCCAAAAATGAAGTTAGGTGAGATAGGGGTGAAAAAAGGGGAAGTCATGGCTGGCTCATGTATCTTCAAACTTGAAATATCAGGTAAAAGCACCCACGCAGCATACCCAAATCAAGGTAACGATGTTGTTGTAGCATTGAGCGACTATATAAATCTTTGTCAAAAAATAATATCAAGGATTAAAAATCCTGTAAAAAGTGGGGTAATCTCTTTCTGCATAATAAATTGCGGTTCAGCTCCTAATATACTTCCTGAAAATATAGAAACAGAAGGAACATTCAGATACTTTGCTAAAGAGGAGAAAGAACTTATCAAAAACAGTATGGAAAAATTCCTTCAAGCAGTAGAGATTGGTTACAATGTTAAAGGAAACCTTATCACAAGCTGCAACAATGAGCCTGTTGTCAACAACGATATTCTATCTGACAAATTAGTAAATATATTAAAAGGTAATACTGATTTTAGGATCATTGATAATTTTACCCCAGAGATGGGTGCAGAAGATTTTTCAGCTTATCTTCAAATGGTCAATGGTGTTTATATAAAAGTAGGGATAGCTGAGAATGAGAATCATCCACCACTTCACAACAAAAATTTTTATGTTACTCAAGAGGGTGTAAAAAATTACATTAAACTCTGGGAGGCACTATCTTTTGTTGACTTATAGGCATCACTCTTAATTTTTTTATGGGAAGAAAAATTACTAAAAAAGAGCCTCTAAAAGTTTTATACATACTGTCCCAAAAACCGGGTAACACAGGGAGTGGAATTTATTTAAAATATATTACAAAGGAAGCCCTCAGATACAATATAGATATGAGGGTAATCATCGGTATTTCAGAGATAAATGAGATTTCAGAGCTTTACCATATCCCTCAAACCCAAATTTTCCCTCTAATATTTACCAAAGATATCCCTTTTATAATCACAGGTATGAGCGATGTTATGCCTTATCCAAGCACAAAATTCTCCGATTTTACTGATGAGATGTTTTATAGCTACTGCAAAGGTTTTAAGGCTACTCTTAAATATGCAACAGAGAATTGGACTCCAGATATACTTCACTCAAATCATCTATGGGTTGTATCAGCATTAGCAAGATCTACATTTAAAGATATCCCTCTTGTTGTATCTTGCCACGGCACAGAGTTAAGACAGAGAATTACTGCAGCTAAGATAGAAAAAAAGATAGTTAAAGATTTAAAAAAAGTCGATATAATCTTGGCACTTACTGAAGAGCAGAAGAGCACTATACTCAAATGGCTCAAAATTCCTGAACAAAAAGTAGTTGTTACAGGGAGTGGGTATGCAAACGATATCTTTTACTGCAATCAAAATATTAATTTACAAAATAAAGATTTTTTCACAGTTATCTATGCAGGAAAGATAAGCTCTGCAAAAGGCGTTCCTTACCTAATTGATGCTTTTAAAGGGCTTAATGAGAAAGTGAGAAATAAAATAAAACTCTACATAGTTGGTGATTACAGCTCAGCAGAGGGTGAGAGGATAAGAAATAGTATCGTATCAGAACATTTCCCAAATATATATTTTTTTGGAAAACTGTCTCAACAAGAGCTTGCAGATAAATTAAGAGAATCCCAGCTTTTTATTCTACCATCATTTTTTGAGGGGCTGCCACTTGTTGTAATGGAATCTATTGCCTGTGGTTGTGCTGTGGTAGTAAGTGAACTACCTGATATTTCACTATGGATAAACAGAGAGCTTGTTGACAACGAGGTTGTAAAATTTATTCAGCTACCAGAGATGGAATCAATTGACACACCTATAGATTCACAGATAGATTATTTTACAAATAATATAAAAGAAGCAATCCTTTGCTATGCAAATAAATTCTTTAATAAAGAGTATCCCGATGTAAAAAGATTTAGAAGTTTTATAACTCAACACTCTTTTGAGAATCTGTTTAAAAAAATTGTTGGGATATACAGCAGAATATAAGGGTTACAATGAGGTAATTTTTTTTATAAAAGTATCAAAAGTCGTAACCTGAAATAAAGACTCAACCCTCTCATTAGCACCGTAATAATACATCTGACCATTTTTCTCTTTTATATTATCATATATCTTTATGATAACACCCAAACCTGTAGAATCAAGCTCAACCAACTCATTAAAAATAAATACTACTTTTACATCGTGCCTGCTATCCAACCATAGAGATATATCTTTTTTCATTTTATCAAGAGTTTCAATAGTATCTACTGTCATAGATGATGCAACTGTAACATTAAGGGTATTATAATCTTTCTCTTTTAATGAATACAAATGATTAACCATTTCTAACTTATATTAGTTAAGATACAAACTATAAGCCTTATAAACTTTTTAATGCATCATCAAGAGAATCATAACATTTTATGAGATTATCCATTGTGGTCATCTCTAATAAAACTTTGATCTTTTCATTAATGTTGCACATCTTAAAAACTCCATTTTTTCTTCTTAGCTGCTCATATATCCTTATAAGATTTCCAAGACCTGTAGAATCAATAAAATCACACTCTTCAAGATTCATAATAACATTAGGATTTTCCTTTTTACTCAGCCATGAAAGGATTTCATTCTTCATCTCCTGAACAAGCTCAAGATTTTGAATCTCAATGTTAAATTTAGGAGTTATTATAATCGAATTTTGGTCATGCTCTTTCTTTGTGAACATAAAAATCCCCCTTGTTTATTATATTTTTTGGTATATATAAAAAATTTTACAAATTTCAACAAAAAATGTTTCATTTGAGTCTGTTTATTTTATAAATAAGTGGATCTTCAAACCCTGCATCTTTAAAGCCTTTAAGTCTGATAAGACAGCTATCACATACTCCGCAAGGTCGCCCTATATTATCAGGATTGTAGCAGCTTGTCGTTATCCCAAAATCTACACCAAGCTCCAAACCTCTCTTTATAATCTGACTTTTCCCAAGTTTTATCAAAGGCGTGTGTATAACCACCCCTTTATCTTCAACTCCTATCTTAGTTCCGAGATTGACACTCTTTTGAAAAGATTCTATAAACATAGGTGTGCAGTCAGGATAATTTGAGAAATCAATAGCATTAACACCTATAAATATATCTGAAATATTGTTGGCTTCAGCAATACTTACAGCATAAGATAAAAAAATAATATTCCTTGCAGGGACATATGTAGCTGGTATCCCCTCCCTATTTAACTTCCCAGCAGGGACATCAATACTTCTATCTGTAAGAGCAGAACCACCAATATCTTCAAGAGGGACCTTTAAGATAATATGCTTCTTTACACCAAAAAATTTTGCAACTTCTGAAGCTCTGGTAAGCTCAAACTTATGTCTCTGATTGTAATCAAAAGATAGTGAAATTATATCAAATCCCAAATCTTTGGCAATCGCGATTACGACTGTTGAATCCAAACCTCCACTTGATAAAACAATAGAGTCCATTGTGCTAAATAGTGAGCTTGATAGATAGCTCTTTTAGTTGCTTTGAATCAACATCAGAAGGTGCATCAGTCATCATACAAGTAGCTTTTTGGGTTTTCGGAAAAGCAATAATATCTCTTATAGAATCAGCTCCTACAAGAAACATCATCAATCTATCAAAACCCAAAGCTATACCGCCATGAGGTGGAGCTCCAAACTGAAGAGCTTCAAGTAGGAAACCAAATTTTAAATTTGCCTCCTCCTCATTTATCTTAAGCAGATTAAATATCTTCTCCTGAATATCTCTTCTATGTATTCTTATACTACCACCTCCGATTTCTATCCCATTAAGGACAAGATCGTAAGCTTTCGCCCTTACTTTTAGTGGGTCTGATGATAACATATCGATATCTTCATCAAAAGGCATTGTAAATGGATGGTGCTTAGAAGCATAGCGTTTCTCATCTTCGTCCCATTCAAATAGAGGAAATTCTGTAACCCATGCAAAACAAAATTCATCATCATTTATCAAATTAATCCTCTTTGCTATCTCTTTTCTCAAACGTCCTAACGACTCATTTACAACATTATAAGAATCTGAACCAAAAATAACCAAATCGTTAACTTTGAGCTCAAGTCTCTCTTTAAGAGTATCTTTTTCGTAATCAGTAAAAAACTTAACAATCGGCGATTGCCATTCACTCTCTTGGATTTTGATCCACGCCATCCCTTTTGCACCGTAAACTTTTACAAACTCTGTAAGTTCGTCAAGGTCTTTCCTTGTAAAACTTGCACCATTTGAGATTTTGAGTGCTTTGATTACTCCACCATTTTTGACTGTGGTTTCAAAAACTTTAAAAGTAGTAGCTTTAAAAATATCTGTAACTTCAACAAGTGGAAGCTCAAATCTAAGATCGGGAGCATCCAGACCATATTTGTCCATAGCTTCATTGTAAGGTATTCTTGGGAAAGGTTTGTCAAATTTGATACCTCTAATATCTGAAAATAGTTTCTTTATCATCTGCTCCATAATGTTCATAATATCTTCAGTATCAACAAATGAAAGCTCCATATCGACCTGAGTAAATTCAGGTTGCCTATCAGCTCTCAGATCCTCATCCCTAAAACATTTTACAATCTGATAATATCTATCAAAACCAGACACCATAAGAAGTTGTTTAAAGAGCTGAGGAGATTGTGGAAGTGCATAAAATTTACCAGGGTTGACCCTGCTTGGAACAAGATAATCTCTCGCACCTTCAGGTGTGCTTTTGGTAAGGAAAGGGGTCTCTATCTCAAGAAAATCGTTTTCATTAAGGAAATTCCTCATTATTTGAGCACTTTTGTGTCTTGTGATTAAATTTTTCTGCATAGATGGTCTTCGTAGGTCAAGATATCTGTATTTTAGTCTAAGGTTTTCTGTAGTATACATATTGTCATCAGTAGAAATAGGCGGAGTTTTAGAAGTATTTAGTAGTTCAACTTTATTCACAATAACTTCAATTTCACCTGTAGATAGTTTGGGGTTGGTGGTGCCATCAGGACGCTTCTCAACTACCCCTTCAACCTCAATAACATATTCACTTCTGAAATCTTTAGCCTTTTCAAAAACATTGTTTTTGGCATCAGGATTAAAAAGTATCTGGGTAACTCCGTAACGGTCCCTCAGATCTATAAATATTATTCCGCCATGATCACGCCAATTTTCAACCCAGCCACATAAAGTGACCTGCTCCCCTCTATTTGATAACTTAAGAGCTCCGCAAGTATGGGATCTTTTCATATTTTTCCTCTCTTTTATAAAAATCTGTTTTTACTAAAATTTTTTGTTATCTCTGTCAAGAAGAAAAGAGATAAATCTTTTAAATATAATACTTTTAGCAGATTATTTTTCTCGTCTCTGTTCCCTTTCGATATCCCTCTTCTTTATATCTTCACGCTTATCCCGGACATTTTTACCTTTACACAAACCAAGCTCAATTTTTATAAGCCCTTTATTAACATAGACTTTAATAGGTATTAATGTGAGTCCCTTCTCCTTTATCTTGCCTGTAATTTTGTCAATCTCTGAACGATGTAGGAGTAATTTTCTTGTTCTTGTAGGTTCATGATTATAAATATTCCCATGATTGTAAGGACTTATGTGGGCATTAAATAATAATATCTCCCCATCCTTTATATTAGCATAGCTATCTTTAAGATTTATCTTACCTTGCTTAGCAGCTTTAACCTCTGTCCCCTGCAAAACCACTCCAGCCTCAAATTTATCAAGAATAAAATACTCAAAATAAGCTTTCCTATTATCAGTTAATACTTTCACAGATTCTGCTTATAACATTAATGAAAATTTTTCAAGATTGATTTAATAAAAAATTAGTTGAATAATGTTTACTAATTTGTTAGTTTAGATACTCTTATTAAAAAATAGGGAGTTTAGTAAAAAATGGAACATTACGATTTTAACAAAATTGAGAGTAAGTGGTACAAATTTTGGGAAGATAACGGTTTTTTCAAAGGAGATGAGAACTCTCCAAAACCACCCTACTCTATTGTGATACCTCCACCTAATGTTACAGGTTCACTACATATGGGGCATGCACTCAACAATACACTTCAAGATGCTCTCTGTCGCTACAAAAGATTAAAAGGCTTCAATGTTCTCTGGGTCCCCGGGACAGACCATGCTGGCATTGCAACTCAAAATGTTGTTGAGAGAAATCTTGCAAACGACAAAATATCAAGACACGACCTTGGAAGAGATAAATTTATAGACAAAATCTGGGAGTGGCGGGAAAAGTATGGACACACTATCATAAACCAGCTCAAAAGACTTGGAGCATCGTGCGACTGGGAAAGAGAAAGATTTACAATGGATGAAGGCTTATCAAAAGCAGTAAGGGAAGTCTTTGTCAATCTTTATGAACAAGGATTAATCTACAAAGGTGATTACATAATAAATTGGTGTCCAAGATGTCACACCGCACTCTCTGACCTCGAAGTTGAGATGGATGAAGGGAGCAATGGCTATTTATGGTATATAAAATATCCAATCAAAGATCAAACTTCCTCTCTTGTTGTTGCAACTACACGACCAGAGACAATCCTTGGAGATACAGCAGTAGCAGTCAATCCATCTGATGAAAGATACAAAGATCTTGTGGGTAAAAGCGTTATTTTACCAATAATCAACAGAGAAATTCCAATAATAGCAGACGACTATGTGGAGAAAGATTTTGGAACAGGTGTTGTCAAAATAACTCCAGCACACGATTTTAACGATTTTATGGTTGCACAGAGGCACAATCTCCCTTCAATCAATGTTATGACAAACGATGCAGTTATGAATGAGAATGCAGATAAGTTTGAAGGTCTTGATAGATTTGAATGCAGAAAAAAGATTATTGAAGATTTGAAGCATCTTGGAATGATTGATAAAATAGAAGATTACAAACTTGTAGTCGGACACTGTTACAGGTGTAAGAGTATTGTTGAACCAAGATTATCAAAACAGTGGTTTGTCAAAATCAAACCACTTGCAGAAAAAGCTATAGATGCAGTAAAAAAAGGTGAAACAAGAATCATCCCTGAACAGTGGGAGAACAACTATTTTGGCTGGATGGAAAATATCAGGGATTGGTGTATCTCAAGACAGATATGGTGGGGGCATAGGATACCTGCATGGCTCTGTTCCGATTGTGGGAAATACTCTGTTTCAAAATCAGATATAAAAAAATGTTTACATTGCAATAGCAGTAATATTTCTCAAGAGGATGATGTCCTCGATACTTGGTTTAGTTCTGCTCTTTGGCCATTTTCCACAATGGGCTGGCCAAACAGAACAAAAGAGCTTGAAGTTTACTACCCTACATCAGTTTTGGTGACAGGTTTTGACATACTTTTTTTCTGGGTTGCAAGAATGATGATGATGGGATTATGTTTTATGAAAGATGTCCCTTTTCGCCATGTTTATATCCATGCATTAGTTAGGGACGAGAATGGTGAGAAGATGTCTAAATCAAAAGGGAATGTTATCGATCCACTTGTTGTCATAGATAAGTTTGGGGCTGACTCACTAAGGCTTACGTTATCTGCATTTGCTGCACAAGGTAGGGATATTAAGCTATCAGAGAGTAGAGTAGCTGGTTACAAAAATTTTATAAACAAAATATGGAATGCTACAAAGTTTATCCTGATAAATACTCAAGATTACAAAGATACTGAAGTAGCCACCGATAATCTTTCAATTATTGACAAATGGATACTCCATTCATTAAAGGAGACTATTACAAATTACGAAGCCTCATTAGAAGAGTATAGATTTAATGATGCTGTTTCAACAATTTATCAATTCGCATGGTATGAATTTTGTGATTGGTTTATTGAAGCATCCAAAATAAATTTAAGTAATGATAACTCAAAGTATCCAACACAAAAGACACTGATAAATGTTTTTAAACAAATTTTACAGATGCTCCACCCATTCACCCCTTTTGTAACAGAAGAGCTATGGCAGAATTTTGATAAATCTTCAATAATGCTCTCAACCTTGCCATCAGCTTCAGATCTTGACGATTATCCTGAAGAGTTCAAAAAGATGGAGAAGATAAAACATCTAATCAGCGGCATTAGGAATATCAGGGGGGAGTTGAATATATCTCCATCCCGTTTCTTAAATTTATACTTCTACTGTGAGGATCAAGAAACAAATAGTTTAATACAGGAGAACAGCAGTTATATCAACAAACTTGCAAATCTCAAATTTATAAAGTTTAAAGATGGTGAGCTAACCATCAAAACAATTAAAGATATTGTTGATAAAATTGAAGTTTTTATAGATATCGAAGGTGCAATTGATATAAGTGAAGAGACCAAAAGATTATCAAAAGAGATTGACAAAACAAGGGATGAGCTTGCAAAACTCGAAAATAAATTAAGAAATGACGATTTTATAGCAAAGGCAAAACCTGATATTGTAGAGAAGAGCAAAGAGAAATATAATGAGCTCTCTTTAAAATTAGAGAAAGCCGAACAGAGCCTTTCAAGAATTAAAAATTTAAATTAAGAGAAAAATTTCAAAGATGTTAAAAATCAAAATTTTTTTTATTATCACTCTTGCTATATTTATATCCTCTTGTATTGGAGTAAAAGAAGTTATCAAATACAAAACTTACACCTTCAACGAGTATATCCAGCTCCAATCACTCAAATTCAAACCATTTATAAGTGATGATTCATTTAAAGCCAAAATCAAGCTAACTCTTGCAAGCGGGAAAAGTTACTCCTTTTACGGAATGATCTACCTTGACAGGAGTGGCAATATCTACAGAATATTTACATATTCACTATTTGGTAAAAATATAATCGACATATTTTTTGACAAAGATAAAAACTATGTTACCCTTGAAAAAGAGGAGATACTCTATGTAGTCGAAACAGACAACAAGGTTGATTCTGAAAAAAGTTTATTTTACTTCCTCAAAAATATCCTTGCAGGGATAAAAGTAGAAAATGCAATTATAGAAAACTCTTGTGTATCTGGATATTTTCAAGATTTTTATGTAAAGAGCTGTGAAATAGACAACTATAAAAAGATATTTTTCTACAAAAACTCCCAACTTGAAAAATATTTTGAATTTCCAGATGATAAAGAGATGATTTTTGAGATAGGGAGTGAAAAATTAGAGATAGAGCTAAAAGATAAGATAGAAAATAAAGATTTTGTGAGCAATTTTCTTAATTATACAAAAAATTTTAAGATTGTTAAGCAGGAGAGCCTAAAAGAACTTGAAGATAGAATATTGAAGTAAAATGGAAAAATCAGACATCATAAATTATGCAAAAAATATCATAAAAACAGAGATAGAGGCATTATCACCACTTATCGAATCTATCGATGACAATTTTTGCAACATATTGGAAACAATACTTAATTGCAAAGGGAAGATAATACTCACAGGCATTGGGAAATCTGGATTAGTCTGTCAGAAAATATCTGCCACTTTATCAAGCACAGGGACACCCTCATTCTTCCTTCACCCAGCAGAAGCAATACATGGAGATATTGGTGCAGTTGATAAAAAAGATATAGTAATAGCTGTATCATCAAGTGGAGAGACAGAGGAGCTTCTTATAATAATTCCTATTCTAAAAATCTTATCAGATAAAGTTATAGCAATTACTTCAAAGAGTGATTCAAGGCTTGCAAAAACTGCTGATTACCTCTTTGTCATACCAGCCTCAAAAGAGGCGTGCCATCTCAATCTCGCCCCTTCAAGCTCAAGCACAGCCACACTTGTTTTTGGAGATACACTTGCTTTATCTCTATCTTGGTTAAAGGGTTTTAGCTACGAAGATTTTGCACTTCGACATACAGGTGGGTTGATCGGGAAGAAACTAATCCTCAAAATAGAGGATATTATGCATTCAGGCTCAGATATTCCAAAAGTGAAAGAAGCAACATTGATAAAAGATGTTATTATTGAAATGAGCAGCAAACGACTTGGATGTGTGGGAGTATTTGACGATCAAGGTTCTTTTAAGGGTATCATAACAGATGGAGATTTGAGAAGAGCAATGGAGAAGCATAAAAATATTATCGAGTTAAAAGCAGCAGATATTATGACCATAAATCCAAAAACAATATTTGAAGATGAACGTGCACTCAACGGTCTAATTTTAATGGAGAAATACTCTATAACCACCCTATTTGTAAAAAATAAAGATGGTGCGATAAATGGTGTGGTTCATCTACACGATCTTCTAAAATCAGGATTGAAACTTTAATATGCTTTCACTCGGCATCGAAACATCTTGCGATGAAACCGCTGTTGCAGTTGTTGATAACAACTTTAACATCTTAAGCAATGAGCTCTACTCTCAAATAAAGGAACATTCAGCATTTGGAGGAGTTGTCCCTGAAATTGCATCAAGGAAACATATAGAGAAAATAGATATCATCGCCAATCTATCATTAGAAAAAGCAGGGATCAAAGTAAAAGATATCGATATAATAGCAGTAACAGTCGGTCCAGGTCTGATAGGTTCAATACTTGTAGGGCTCAATTTTGCAAAAGGTCTTGCATATGCAACTAAAAAACCTCTATACCCTATTCACCATATAGAGGGACATATATTATCACTTCTTTTCGATAATAATTTAGATTTTCCATTTATATCACTTGTTGCTTCAGGGGGACACACTAACCTTTTCTTAGTAAATAGTATAGGGAATTACACACTACTTGGGAAAACTCTCGATGATGCAGCCGGTGAAGCCTTTGATAAAGTTGCAAAGATGCTTAACCTTGGGTATCCTGGTGGACCTATCATCGAAAAACTCGCATTAAAAGGGAAAAACTGTATAAAATTGCCCCAATCATTCATCGTAAAGGAGAACTTAAATTTTAGTTTTAGCGGAATAAAAACCTCTGTTCTTAACTTCATAAAAAACAACAGTTTCAAAATTGAAGACCTATGTGCATCATTCCAAAATAGCATTGCAGAAACTTTTATCTTCAAACTTCAGGAAGCATCAAGAATTTTTGGAGTTAAAAACATTGCATTAGCAGGCGGGGTTTCCTGTAACTCTTTTATCCGGAATAAAATATCAGAATTTGCAAAGAATACAGGGAAGAAATTATACCTTCCCTCAAAATCCCTCTCCACAGACAATGCTGCAATGATAGCAGCTGCTGGAATATCAAAGCATTCAAGAGATAGTATCAACTTTCCATTTGACTTTACACTCAATGCAAAATCAAGATTAAATATTTGAATATAGAGTAACTTCAAATGGACAAAACAAGATATTTTAAAAGAAGTCTTGGTCAAAACTTTCTTATTGATAACAATATCAAATCTAAGATAGTTCAAGCTCTTGAAATAAAGAGTGGCAATGAAAATGTAATAGAGGTAGGTCCTGGAAATGGAGCTCTTACAGAAAAGATAGTTTTACTTACAAATTCAGTTATACTTGTTGAAAAAGATGACTCACTTATTGATGAGCTTAAAAGTAAATTTCCAAATTTACAAATTATCAATCAAGATTTTCTTGATTGGGAATTTCCAAAAGACCTTAAAAATATTAATATCATAGGAAATCTACCTTACAATATTGCCTCTCAGATTATATTTAAAGTATTAAGGAATAGTCAAATATTCACTAAAGCTATCTTCATGGTTCAGAAAGAGGTTGCAGAGAGAATTACATCTAAAAATACAAATAAAGATTACTCTCTTCTTTCAGTTATATGCCAAACATTTTCCAATCCAATAAAATTGTTTAATGTTTCCCCAAACTGTTTCTTCCCCAAACCTAAAGTAACTTCAACAGTTTTAAAGTTTGAGATAAAAAAAGAGGATATCCCAGATAACTTTGATCTATTTCTCATCTTTTGTAAATCACTATTTTATACAAAGAGAAAAAAATTACTTAACACATTGAAACAAAATCCATTTTTAACTTACAACAGCAAGTTTTTTGAATATTTAGAAGAGAATTTTGATAAAAATATCCGTATTTCAGATATACCAAAAGATGATATTTTAAAAGCTTACAACTACTATACAAAAATTATTGATAACCCTATCTCAAAATAATCAAAAAAATATAGTTAAAAAATATCTTTATATAGCTATACCAAAAAGAGTGAATATTAAAATAACAAATTAATTACATATAGTTACAAAAATAACAGATATTATACAATTTTAAGTTTTAAAATTTAAATTATAAAGCAAATCTTTTATGTTGAATTTTTGTTCAAAATTTTATAATGCTTGACTATGGATAAAATAATTATTGAAGGGTGCAGCAGGCTTTTTGGTGAAGTTGAGATAAGTGGCTCCAAAAATGCCGTTCTACCTATAATATCAGCATCAATTCTCCTCGATTCACCTATAGTTATAAAGAATGTCCCTTATCTTAGAGATGTAGTTACATTTATGAAGCTTCTTGAAATACTTGGTGCTAAAATCAATTACGACAAAAAATCTTTATTCATAGACCCAACTACGATAAACAACTTTGAAGCCCCATACGATCTGGTCAAAACAATGAGGGCATCAATTTTAGTTTTAGGACCACTTGCTGCCAAATTTGGCAAAGCCAAAGTCTCTCTTCCCGGAGGTTGTGCTATTGGTGCAAGACCTGTAAATTTTCACGTTTCAGCAATGAAGAAGTTTGGTGCTAATGTTGAAATTGAAGATGGCTACATAAATTTAAATTCAAAGAAACTTAATGGCTGTTTCTACTGCTTTGATATCCCTTCTGTTACAGGCACCGAAAATGTAATGATGGCTGGAACACTCGCTGACGGGGATACAATCATAGAAAATGCAGCTACAGAACCAGAAGTTACAGATCTTGCCAATTTTCTTGTTGCCTCTGGAGCAAAAATTGACGGGATAGGGACAAACAAATTAACTATCAAAGGTGTTACAAAGCTCAAGCCTAAAAAAGATTACTCCGTAATAGCTGACAGGATAGAAACTGCTACATTTATGATTGCTTCAGCTATTACAGAAGGGAACATCTTAATTAAAAACTCAAATATAAACCACCTCGATGCTGTAGTCAACAAACTTAGAGATGTTGGTGTAAAAATAACCAAAGAATCTGATGGCATAAGGGTAGTTGGTCCAGGAGTTATAAAATCTGTCGATATTCAAACATCCCCTTACCCCGGTTTCCCAACAGATGTTCAAGCTCAACTTATGGCTCTAATGTGTTTCTCAAAAGGTTTATCAGTAATAAAAGAGACTATCTTTGAAAATAGATTTATGCACTCCAACGAATTAATGAGGATGGATGCAGATATACAAATTCAGGGCAATACAGCAATTGTCCGTGGCAAAGAATCACTCACCGGAGCCAAAGTGATGGCTTCAGATCTAAGGGCAAGTGCCTCACTTATCCTTGCAGGATTAAGAGCTAAGGGGAAAACTGAAGTTTCGAGGATATACCATCTTGATAGGGGGTATGAAAGATTCGATCTCAAATTAGAGAAGCTAAATGCAAAGATAGAGCGTTCAAAAGAGTAACATCTATATACTTTATAACCCCAGAGGCTTTAAATGCCATACAAAAAGATTGTTGAAAATTCTATCTCATTTCTCCAGCTCAACGATTATGACACTGTATTAGAAACCATCCTTACAGAAACCAAGCAATTCCTTAACGCAGATGCAGGGACAATATACATAGCTGAAGATGGTAATTTAATTTTTCAATACACACAAAATGATACATTACAGTTCAAAAGATCAGAAGTAAGTGCACTAAAATACTCCAACAAAAAGATCAAGATAGATGATTCATCTATTGCAGGTTATTCCGCTCACTACTTACAAACATTGAATATCCCTGATGCTTACAACTTAAACCCTGCTCTACCCTTCAAATTTAACAAAAATTTTGATAAAACATCAGGATACAAAACAATTTCTATTCTAACATCCCCAATTACAAATTCTGCCAATAAACTTTTAGGTGTTATACAAGTAATAAATAAAAAGGATACTTATGGCAAGATTATCCCATTTTCAGAAGATGATGAGAAGATCATAATAAAATATTTTGGAATTCAATCAGGTATTGCTATTCAAAGAGCCAAACTCACATCAGAGATAATATACAGAATGGTAAGAATGGCAGAGCTGCGAGACCCAAAAGAGACAGGCAGCCATGTCAAAAGAGTAAGTAACTACTCTGCTGTTATTTATAGAAACTTATCAGAACAAATGGGACTTAATCAAAAGGAGATTACAAAAAACATAGACATTATAAAATCTGCCTCCCTCCTTCACGATGTAGGTAAAGTAGGTATCCCTGATGCCATTCTAAAAAAGAGTGGGAAACTATCTGAAGATGAGTATAAATATATGAAAATGCATACTGTTTTTGGAGCTAAATTGTTTGACAATACATCTGAACCATTGGATATTGCTTCTAAAGATATTGCTCTTAACCATCACGAACGATGGGATGGGAAAGGTTATCCCGGTGATATTGATATAACAAATGCTCAGATCAACGATATCTCCGCTAAACCCAAAAAAGGGGAGGAAATCCCTTTATTTGCAAGGATAGTAGCAGTTGCTGATGTATTTGATGCACTCACTTCAAATAGATCATATAAAAATTCTTGGACATTTGAAGATTCTGTAAATGAAATAAATAGAAATTCAGGGACCCAATTTGATCCGCTAATTGTTAGAATTTTTAACGATTCGCTAAGTGAGATAAAAAATATTTTAGAGTATTATTTATAATGAAAAGTAGTCTAAATATATTAAATTTTTTAAAAAAAGTAATCTTATTCTCAAACTTTTCAGATGATGAGGCACTTCTTATATCAAATATCCTAAAAATTATAAAGGTATCAAAAAAAGAGATAATTTTTGAAGATGGTGGAGAAGCATCTGGTTTCTATATTGTTTATAATGGGAAAATCAAAATATTCAAAACATCTTACGAAGGAAAGGAGCATATTTTACATATTTTTGGTCCTTCCCAGATATTTGGAGAGGTTCCTGTATTTTCAAACAAAAATTTTCCCGCATCTGCACTTGCTATTGAAGATTCAGAGCTTTTATTTATACCAAAAGATGATTTTATAAATCTGATTAACAAATATCCAAAGTTAGCATTAAATATGTTGTCAGTCTTATCTCTAAGGTTACACACTTTTACTAATGTAATTGAAGAGCTTTCATTAAAGGATGTCCCTGCAAGGCTCGCCTCTTACCTCTTACTCGTAAAAGATAGCAGTAAATCTCAAACTTTCGAGCTTGACATCACCAAAAATCAACTTGCATCTTTACTTGGGACTATTCCTGAAACATTATCAAGAGTATTAAACAAATTTCTGCAAAGTGGCATTATTGAATATAATGGAAAGAGTATAATTCTAAAAGATATTGAAACAATTGATAATATATCAAAAGGTTTTGAAAAGATATGATGAAAGGTAATTAACAACAATATTTTTTTCAATACAAGGAGAATTATAATTTATGAGTAATATATTAGTTGAGGTTACAAGAGGTGAATTTCCTGAAAATATTCACAGAGGGCATATATGTGTAGTCAACCATGACAATTATGTAACAAAATCTATAGGAGATATCAATTTTCTTACATTTTTACGCTCGTGTGCCAAACCTATCCAAGCAATCCCTGTAATTACTTCTGGAGCTATGGAAAAGTTCAGAATAACTGAAAAGGAGATTACTATATTTTCAGGGTCTCTAAATGGTCAATGTTTCCAAATTGAGATTCTAAAAGCAATACTGAATAAACTCGGATTAGATGAAAATGCACTCCAATGTGGAATTCATCCACCTTCACATATCGAAACAAGGAAAAATACACCTAAATTTTCAGTTTTACACAACAACTGTGCAGGCAAACATATTGCTATGCTGACATTGTGCCAATTTTACAATTTTCCTATAGAAAATTACTACAAAATTGAACATCCTGTTCAACAGATAATACTTGATGAAATTTCATATTTTACAGAAGTTCCAAAAAATGAGATTAAAATTGGGATTGATGGATGCGGAGTCCCAGTCTTTGCAGTTCCTATCTTTAATTTTGCTTCTGCTTACCAAAAATTATCTGATCCAGAAAAGATATCTGACACAAAAAAGTCATCTGCAGTGAAACTTTTAATAAAAAATAGTATCAAATACCCTGAATTAATTGCTGGTGATGAGCGAATATGCACTGAACTTATGAGAGTTAAAAGCAACCTTTTCGCTAAAGTTGGAGCAGATGGGAGTTATGGTATTGCAATCCCAAAGGAGAAAATTGGGATTGCAATAAAAATAGAAAGTGGTAATATGACTGTTCTTCATTTAGTAGTCTTGGAAACCTTAAAACAACTTAAAATTCTTAACGATAATGACATCGACAAATTAAAAATTTTCTACGACATAAAAGTAACAAACCACAGAAAAGAGATAGTTGGGATGTTTAAACCTATATTCAAACTTTAAAAAGGATTAAATATTTTTGTTTATGTATGGAGAAGATCTGTCTCATACAAAAACTCTTGAAGTCTCATCTCAATATCATCAGGATTGGCATTTATTCTTGCAACACCCATCTCTATAGCTTTTTTGGCAACTGCTGAGGCAACTTTTATAGGAACTTTAAGGTCTAAACCATTTGGGATAATGTGATTCGGAGATAATCTACAAAGTGCAAGTTTTGAAATTGCCTCTGCAGCCTCTATTTTCATCTCATCATTAATCTCCTTTGCTCTTACATCAAGAGCACCTCTGAATATTCCTGGAAAAGCAAGACAGTTGTTTACCTGATTCGGAAAATCTGAACGACCAGTAGCTATAATCTTCGCACCACCAGCTTTTGCTTCCTCTGGCATTATCTCAGGGGCAGGATTGGCAAGAGCAAAAACAATAGCATCCTTATTCATACTCTTAACATGATCTTTTGTAAGAAGATTTGCTTTTGAAAGACCTATAAAAACATCAGCACCCTTAATAACATCATAGATAGTGCCCTTCTCCTTATTAAGATTTGTCACTTTAGCCATTTCATCTTTATAAGGATTCATACCTTCAGCCCTACCTTCATAGATAGCTCCATTTGTGTCACACATAATAAGATTCTTGCACCCTGCTTTAAGTATTAATTTTGAGACAGCAGTTGCCCCAGCTCCTGCTCCATTTACAACCACTCTAACAGCATCAATTTGCTTATTTACTATTTTAAGAGCATTTTTAAGACCAGCCAAAACTACAATAGCTGTCCCATGCTGATCATCATGAAAAACAGGGATATCAAGTAGTTTTTTTAGCTCTGATTCAACATGAAAACATCTCGGAGCAGATATATCTTCAAGGTTAATACCACCAAAATTAACAGATATAGCTTCAACTGTCTGAATTATCTCTCTTGGATTTTGAGTTTTTATACATATAGGAAAAGCTTCAACTCCACCAAAGGTTTTAAATAGGAGTGCTTTACCCTCCATAACCGGCATACCTGCCTCAGCTCCTATATTTCCAAGTCCAAGAACTGCAGAACCATCTGAAATAACAGCAACAAGATTACTCTTACAAGTATATTCATAAACTTTTTCAATATCTTTTGATATTAGTTTGCATGTTTCTGAAGCAGTTTTAGAGGAGTAGAGAAGATTAAATATATATTTATCTCTTATTGGAAGTTTATTTTTTATCTCTATAACACCAGTATGTCTTCTGTGCAAAATAACTGATTCTCTATTTACATCAACTTTTTCATCAAATCTAAATCTTAGCTTCTCTTTACTCTCAAAGTTCTCTCCCTCATATAAAAGATTAAACAATCTTTTGGTAACAAGCTCAGGGTCTATATCTATCCTATTGATTTTACACTCTATGGCTTTCTTTGCTACAACACCTGCAATAACAGGTGAAACACGAAAATCAAAAAGATCAGGAAGGATATTGATGTCATTTAGGTTGTCACCTACAAGAGCTGCCAAAGCCTCTGCTGCTGCAATTTTTATATCATAATTAATCTCAATTGCTCCAACATCAAGGATACCTCTCATAAAACCAGGTATTATAAGGGCTGATGTAAAGTGATTGGGGTAATCAACCCTACTTGTAGCAACTATCTTAGCACCTGCATCCTTTGCATCACGATAATTTATTTCAGGCTCAGGACTTGAAAGAGCAAATACAATAGGATCTTTTTTCATCAATTTAATCATATCGTATTGGACAACTTTACCAATAGAAACACCTATAAAAACATCAGCATTCTTAAGAGCATCTTTTAACTCACCCTTTTCTTGAGAAATATTTATACTTTTTGATATTTCACTTTTAACCCAGTTCATATTGTAAGGTCTATCTCTGTAAATTATACCCTTATTATCACATAGAAGAATATTTTTTATTCCGTAGTATAGAAGCAACTTTGTGATACCTATCCCAGCAGCACCTGCTCCATTTATTACAACTTTTATTTTATCTTTCTTTTTACCTATTATTTTTAGAGCGTTGATTAAGGCAGCAAGAACAACCATAGCATTAGCATCTTGGTCTCCATGAATAACAGGGACAGATAGACATTTTCTCAACATATCTTCAATTACAAAACAGTTAGGCGATCTTATATCTTCAAGGTAAAACCCTCCAAATGTAGGCTCAAGGTTCCTTATGCTGTCAATAATACTATTTTCATCTTTACCTTTAATAGCAAGGGGTAGTGCATCGATATTTGCAAATGTCTTAAAAAAAACAGAGTAACCCTCAAGCATAGGTATAGCACCGGATGGAGTAACATTACCTATCCCAAACACAGATGTCCCATCTGAAATTATTCCGATAGTATTGCCCCTGCATGTAAGTTTGAATGACTCAACACTATTTTTTTCAATCTCTCTACAGCACTCAGCAACTCCTGGTGTATATACCAAACTCAAAATAGAGCTATCTCTCAATTCTACTTTACTATTTATACCTATAAGACCTCTAAATTTTTTTCTCAATTCAAGAGATGTTTTTTCCATTTTCATTGTTTATCATCCTTTTAATGCGTTTTTAAAAAATCAAGTGAGAAAATTACATTTTATCAATTAACTAAAGCAAATTAAATATTTGAAAGATTATTCATATTAAAACCATAAACATTCATAAAAAATATGAAAGCAACAAGCATACCACAACAACAAGAAGAGAATAAATTTAAAACTACCTGTAATTATTAAAAACATTAACTAAATGCAAAAAATATAAAATCTTTTATAGTGAGAGATTACAACAGTAGTATAATTTTTTCATCAAAAGATATTTTTGAATTAACTGTTTCAAGTATTGAAACAAAATAGAAATACCAAATTATAATTCTCAACCAGATCAAAATATCATTTTATAAAAAATTTTTTATTACTCTACATTAAGAGCAGGTGGATTAAACATCGATTAAATTATTAAGAATAAGGGAAATAGAGTTAAATTATTTAAAATTTTAAAAATATTGGGAAATTTTGCTATAATAATAGCCAAACACATCTTGACATTCAAAAATTTTTAATATATCTATTTCTCTCTTTTATTTTATTAATGAGCAGTTTATTATCTATCTGCTTAAACAAACTACTCCAAACATAAAAATTATATTACTTTTTTTCTTTATATAAATATATAGGAGGTTCTATGTCAGGTCACAGTAAATGGAGCACAATAAAGCGTAAAAAAGCAGATATTGACTCTAAACGAGGTAAGCTATTCACCAAAATAATCAAAGAGATTACAGTTGCAGCAAAAACAGGTGGAGGCGTTCCAGAGTCAAATCCCCAGTTAAGAACAGCTATTTTGGCAGCAAAAGAGGTAAATATGCCAAAAGACAATATAGAAAAAGCAATTAAAAGAGGGACAGGCGAGCTTGAGGGTGTTTCTTATGAGGAGATTATCTATGAGGGTTACGGACCGGGCGGAGCTGCTGTTCTTGTTCATTCACTTACAGACAATAGAAATAGAGCAGCATCAGATATAAGAAATATCTTTACGAAATGCAATGGAGCATTGGGTGAAGCAGGCTGCGTAGGTTGGCTCTTCCAGCGTAAAGGGTTTATCACTGTTCCTGCAAACGGGGTAGAGGAGAGTAAACTTTTTGATTTAGTTATAGAAGCAGGGGCTGAAGATATGAAACTTGATGATGATTCTGCTTATTTTGAGATTTTATCTTCACCATCTGACTTTGAAAATGTAAAGCAAATACTTTCAGAGAACAAAATCACATTTGATAGTGCAGAAGTTACAATGCTTCCACAAAACACAATAAAACTTACAGGGAAAGATGCTGAAAATATGCTCAAACTAATGGATACTCTTGAAGATTGCGATGATGTCCAGAAAGTTTACTCTAATTTTGATATTGATGACACTTTTTTAGAGCAGTTTTCAAAATAGTGGTTGTAATAGGGATCGACCCCGGCTCAAAGATAACAGGCTTTGGAATAATAAGAAAATCGGGGCAAGATATTGACTATCTTTCAAGCGGCACTATTAATTTAGAAAATATCAGCGATACACAACTGAAACTAAAAAAAATTTATAATGAATTCTCATCTCTGATAAAGATACATCATCCAGAATCAGTGGCTGTTGAGGATATTTTTTATGCCACCAATGTTAAATCAACCATCAAGCTTGGGTATGTAAAAGGGGTCATACTTCTTGCTGCAATAGACAACAATCTACAAACTTTTGAATACTCCCCCACAAATATCAAGTCTGCTGTTACTGGTAATGGAAGAGCAGACAAAGAATCTGTTAAAAATATGCTCAGATATCTCGTAAAAGGATTGCCTGATACATTTCATTATACTGATGAAAGTGATGCAATAGCAATAGCATACTGTCATATTAATACTATATCTTTTAATAGAAGAGTCCAATGATTGCTTTTTTAAAAGGTGAGATCTTACAAAAAAATCTCGATTCTCTTATTCTCAATGTCAATAATGTCGGTTACGAACTATTTTCTCCCCTCTCTACCCTCTCAGTGCTCGAAAATAGCAGTAAAAGTGAAGTCCAACTTTATGTAAAAACAGTTGTTCGTGAAGATTCAATTACTTTATACGGTTTCCTTACAGAGGAGGAGAAAAATCTTTTCAATATGCTGCTCTCTGTCTCCAAAGTAGGACCCAAACTTGCACTCTCAATCTTGTCAGGATTGGCACCCAAAAAAATAATTAGAGCAATAAAAGAGAGAGATATCAAATTATTATCATCTATTCCGGGTCTTGGAAGTAAAATAGCCGAGAGAGTATGTTTTGATCTAAAAGACAAACTTCAAGGTGTCGATATATCACCTGATGACCGTCAACCATCTTCCACGGAGGGTAAAGAGCAGGATCTGATCTCTGCACTTCTGAATCTTGGCTACAAACTATCAGAGATAAAACTTTTAGTCTCAAAAATAGTGAAAAGTCATCCTGAAAAGAGCATTGAAAATTTACTTAAAGAGATCCTCAACGAGCTTTACAATGTATAAAAAAGATTTAGTCCTCAAAGATGAATTTGACGACAAATTAAGACCTCAAAAGATAGACAATTTTATTGGACAGGAGAAACTGAAAAAAAATCTGAAAACTTTTATACAAGCAGCAATAAAAAGAAATGAAGCTCTTGACCATCTTTTATTCTATGGTCCTCCAGGTCTTGGGAAAACTACACTTGCAAATATAATCGCATCAGAGCTTAATGTAAATATCCATACAACATCAGGTCCCATATTGGAACGTGGTGGAGATTTGGCGGCAATACTTACAAATCTTGGAAATCATGATGTTCTATTTATTGACGAGATACATAGAATGAATAGAGTAGTAGAGGAGATACTCTACCCTGCTATGGAAGATTTTAAAATAGATCTGATAATAGGTAGCGGACCAAGTGCAAAAAGTGTCAAACTTAATTTAAACAGCTTTACTCTCATAGGGGCAACTACACGGGCAGGGCTTCTTACATCACCTCTTAGAGATAGATTTGGATATATAGGTAGACTCGAATATTACGATCTTGAAGACCTTGAAGGGATAATAAAAAGATCAGCCAAAATTCTGAAAATAGAGATTAAAACTGACGGTGCAGTTGAAATAGCAAGAAGATCAAGGGGCACTCCAAGAATAGCCAACAAACTATTACGAAGAGTTAGAGATTTTGCAGAGATACATGGCGAGGGGATCATTGACCAAAAAATAGCTGATTTTGCTCTCAAACATCTCGATATTGACCAAAAAGGTCTCGACTCTATGGATAGAAAATTTATCCTATCAATAATCGAGAAATTCAATAATGGTCCAGTAGGTATCGATACCATCTCTACTTACCTTGATGAGGAGAAAGACACAATAGAGGATGTTTATGAGCCTTACCTCATTCAGATAGGATTTTTAAAAAGAACATCGAGAGGCAGGGTAGTCACAAATCATGCTCTTGAATATTTCGGCAAAAATGTAAAACAGGGGATATTTGAGTAATAGTTATGAAATACTTTATTACAGGCACAGATACAGGTGTTGGAAAAACTTTTGTTACAATTCTTCTTGCTAAACACTTTACAAGTCAAGGTTTAAAAACAGGAGTTATCAAACCCATAGAAACAGGCATTGGAAATAACCCCTCCCCAGATTTCAAACTCATAGCAAAAGCTATAGATGACAAGATAAAAAGTATTTACAATTTTAAAGAACCTCTTGCACCATACATTGCTTCATCACTTGAAAATATAGATATAGATATTTCCAAAATAGTAAAGTTTATACACAACGACATACTTGAAAATAGTTATCAGGTATATCTTGTTGAAGGTGCAGGTGGCTTATTAGTTCCTCTTACATCTGATAAGTTGATTATTGATCTAATAAAAGCACTACAATTTGAAGTCATACTTGTAAGTAGGAGCAATCTTGGCACAGTCAATCACACTCTCCTTTCAATCGAAGCATTAAAAACAAGGGGTATTAAAATAAAAGAGGTTATACTAAATGAAGTTGTCCCAACATCTGACTCTGAAATATCACAGAATATCAATATGATAGAGAAGTTTTCAGGGATAAAAGTAAGAAACATTATCAGGCATACTAATTTAAATATAGAGGAAATTCTAAAAAATAAAAAAAGCAGGATAATTTGGGACTAAAATTACTCTTTAATACCCTTAATTTTGATTATGTTCCTAAAAATGAGATATATTCAAGGATAAAATCTATCCAGAATATATTACAGGTAAAAAATTTAGATGTTCTTATTATAACTTCAAAAGTCAACAATTACTATTTTACGGGGACAAATCAAGAACAGATACTAATTATCCCTGCCAATGACCCGCCTACCCTTTTTGTAAAGAGAGACCTCGAAAGAGCAAAGATTGAATCTCCACTTAATATTCGCAATTTTAAAGGGTTTAAAGATATATTGTCAGTAATAGGTAGCAATAAAAAAATTGGACTCGAATACAACTATCTGACAGTCAAAGAGTTCTTCAAACTTCAGGAGATATTTGGGAGTAACACTACTGATATCAGCAGAGATATAAGTTTATTAAGAGCAGTAAAATCTGAATGGGAGATTAAAACCACCAAAAAAGCAGCGGCAATAGCCGAAACTACCTACACTGAAGCAGCAAATTATCTCAAATCAGGAATCAGAGAGATAGAGTTTGGCTCCATACTATTTTCAATAGCCCAAAAAAATGGACACGAGGGATTTTTAAGGAGTGCTTCTTCACATTTTGAACCTGTTTCTTGGCATATATTGAGCGGAATATCTGGGTGTATCCATGGTCAATACGATGCACCAGCATCTGGACTTGGATTATCCCCTGCTTTTCCAAATAGTGCGAGCAACAAAAAGATAGAGCCAAACGAACCTATAATGGTTGATTTTGGGATTTCATATATGGGGTATCAGGTTGATACAACAAGGATGTATTCTATCGGAGAGCCTGACGAAAAATTTTACCAAATTTTTCAAAAAGCAGAAAAACTACAAGAAGTAGCTTTGAGAGAGCTTACTCCGGGTAAACCTGTAAAAACTGCTTTCCAAAAAAGTATTGAAAAAGCAGAAGAGCTAAATATATTGGGAAATTTTCTTGGAATAGGTAAAAATAGGAAAAAGTTTATCGGTCACGGAATCGGGCTTGAAACCACTGAATATCCTATAATTGCAGAGAGCTTTGAAGATATTGTTCAAGAAAATATGTTGATAGCCATAGAACCAAAAATAGTTATCGAAAATTTTGGAATCATAGGTATAGAAAATACAAATTTAGTTAGTAGAGATTCTACCACATCTATTACAAATTTTCTCAATAACATCATAAAAGTAAGATAAGGAGATGAAATGTTATTTTCAAGAGATGATGTCCAAAGAGAAGTTGACAATCTTATCAAAATAAGAAACGAATTTTATAACTATCTTGATCAAAATATACCTAAAAAAGATTTTAATATCTACGATTTCTCAACCAAGCCAACTCTCGATGCAGAAGAGGTATATCAATTATTTTTTAAACTTGATTATCAAGCAAGGAAGTTAAGGGGCATCCTTGTCAATGATTATAAATTAAAACCTTAGAAGGGGCAGTTGATTTGAAACTCAAAACCAAAATACTACTTATCAACTCATTTGTTTTTATAATCCTTTTTACAATCGTATCAGCGGGCAGCTACATACTCAAAAATAGACTTATCGAAAGCTTCAAAGGGGATACGGAAAAGTTATTCTCAATCTTGACATCACTATTAGAGCAGAAAAATAAAATAATAGTAACCAATATAGAAGATATTATGCTTGATCAGACTTTAAAATTAGGATTTACTATCATAAATGATGACATACTTACAAATATCTCCCATAAAAAAATTATTACAAATAGATTCATTATGATAGCTTACTACAACAGCGATGGGAGTATCTTCAAAACATTTGCAGCAAACAATATTTTTGAAGAGTCTCAAATAAAACTATTAAATTATTTAAATATTATTCCCCCTGAAGAGATACATTTTTTACCCTTGTCAAATAAGCTCTACATTGTTACCAAAAAAGCCTTCTTTGACTATAAAAACAGTAAAATAGGTTTTATAGGAATTGTGCTTCCCTACCCTTCAGAAAGTTTCTTTACAGATCTTCTGATAATGTCAGATAGTGAGTTTTATGCAGCATTATGGTCAGAAGATTCCCTTGTAGCTGGTAACTACAATCTTTTTTACTCTGAAAAATATAAAAATTCACCACCTCACCAATCAGAAAGATTTTTTAATCTTAATAGTGACACTACTCTCTTCTGCATATCTAAGACAACCAACTTACCACTCCTTGCAAGCAAAGTAGCCGCTGCATTCAGAATGGAGATTCTAAGGGACACTACACCTTTGAACAAAAATATAAAATTTGTTCAAAATTATACCATTTATACAACCCTTGCACTATTCATAATCTTTACTATTGTTCAATTAGCACTTATATTTAACATCCTCAAACCTGTTAGAAAACTAATAAATGCAGCTGATATGGTCATAAAGGGGAAAAGATTACCCGAATTATCAACAGACAGAAAAGATGAATTTGGGGAGCTACTAAACAAAATATATGAAATGGCAATCAAACTATACAATTCCAAATTAAAAGCAGAAGAGGCAAACAAAGCAAAATCAGAGTTTCTTGCAAATATGAGCCATGAAATAAGAACACCTCTAAATTCAATACTCGGATTTACTCAAATAATGGATGGTTTTGAAGAGCTTCCTCCTGAGCATCGTGAATATATAAAAAATATAATGAATTCTGGAGAACATTTACTCAATCTTATTAACCAGGTCCTTGATATAGCCAAAATAGAAAGCTCTGCAATTGAACTTGAATCAAAGAATTTTAATCTTGAGTTTTTAATAGAGGAAGTTTGCAAGATAATCAGAGGAAAGATCAAAGAAGATGTTGATTATATCATAAATCTACCTGATAAATCTCTATTAGTATCAGGTGATCAACTTAGAATAAAACAGATACTGATAAACCTTCTTAACAATGCAATTAAATTTACCCAAAAAGGCTACATTAATCTTGGAGTCGAAATATCTATGGAAACTTCTGATTTTTACAAATTCCTATTTTATATAAAAGATACAGGTAAAGGGATTAATAAAGATAATCTAAACAAAATATTCCAAAGCTTCACTCAGGAAGATAGCAGCATAAGCAGGGAGTATGGAGGGACAGGTCTTGGGCTCACGATAACAAAGAAACTCATAGAAAAAATGGGTGGGGAGATATGGGTTGAGAGTGAAATAAATAAAGGGACAACCTTTTTCTTTACACTACAACTTCCAAAAGCAGATATGGTAACTTCTGAAGAGATTAAGCCATTAGATAATTACGAAATATTAAAAGATAAAAAAATTATCTTTATAGATGATACCCCCCTAAACATCAAAGTTGGAGAAAAGATTCTATCAAAGTATATTAAAGATATTGTTGTATTTGACAATCCTGAAAAGTTGAAATCTCTTCTAAATAAAGAATATTTAGATAATATCGATATTGTGATAACAGACTATAGGATGCCCAATCTTTCAGGTAAAGATATAGCTAAAACAGTCAAAGATATAGATAAAAACAAATATGTTGTCTGTATAAGCTCCGAAATGATTCCAAAACAAGATAAAAATCAATTTGATGCACTCCTTTACAAACCAATATTAAAAAATGAGCTTCTTTCAGCTCTCACACAACTATTTTACCAAAAGAGTCCAGAAACTAAATCTCCACCTTTAGAAGAGAGAAAGATTGATACCAATACAAAGATACTAATAGCAGAAGACAACAAAATGAACCAGCTTATGATGAGAAATCTACTAACCAAAATTGGTTACAAAAATTTCAAGATAGTTGATAATGGACAGTTAGCTTTGGATGAGGCGATAAAAGATTCTTTTGATTTTATACTCATGGATATCAATATGCCTATTATGGATGGATATACAGCAGCTAAAATGATTTTAGCTGAGAAACCTGAAAGTAAAATTTATGCTCTTACAGCAAATACATTAGAGGGCGACACTGAAAAATGTATAGAGATAGGAATGAAAGGTGTAATTCCAAAACCTTTTAAAATCAATGATTTGATAAAGATTCTCTCATCCTAACAACAATTTTTATTTTTTTAATAGAAAACTATTTTACGAATATTGTTTTTGAATTATCTGAATACAGATACAACATTAACACCTATTATTTTAAAACAATACCAATAATTTAGTTATCTTATATTTAACATAATATTTTTCATAGTGGTAAAATTGCTCTCTCCAAAACAATTTTCAAATAATTTTACTTGAAATATTTTAGAAATTATATTACTCAGGTTTTAGTAGAAAATATAAAGAGTAAATGAAATTAATTTTTATTAATATGTAATCACAATTACATATTAATTTTTTATTTTTATTTATAAAGTAAAAAATTGGTAAAATCATTAAAAAGGAGGAAACAATGATTTCAGATTTTAGAACAAAAATGAAAGAGAAAAAAGGTTTTACATTAATCGAGTTATTGATTGTTGTTGCCATTATCGGTATTTTGGCTGCTATTGCTATCCCTCAGTTTGCAAAGTATAAGAAAAATGCTGCAGCAAGAGCTACTGAAGGTTCACTTGCAAATTGCATAAGCCAATTAGCTGTATCTTATGCAGACGATTCAAATAAAACAACTTGGAACTGTTCAATTGCAAAAGCAACTGCTGGTTCACCTGTAAATCTTACATTATACCCTG
>DYJV01000045.1:0-15669 GCA_020722945.1 Candidatus Methylomirabilis sp.
GACCACCCCGTCACCTGACGGTGCCACCCCTTGAGTAGAGGGGAATTGAAAAAATAACCACCCCGTCAATATTATAGTTTTTTTAAAAATTCCCCTCATCAATGAGGAGGAATGTAAAAATATCAAAGTTTTTACTTGAAATATCTTATTAAATCTCTTATAACCTCTAATTAAAAAATTTTACTTTCTAATCATTATTGATATATCTTTACAATATTAAAGTGATTTAGAAAAGTAGTAGCTAACATTTTCTATTTTTTAGCTTTCTCTATAAAAGTATAATATTAAAGCATACACCTATAAAGGAATATTAATGAACAACCTCAAATTCAGTAATATTGGAATATTTGTAAAATCTGGTCACACTATTGCTAAAGACATCGCTGATAATCTTGCAAAATGGCTGATTGATAAAGAGGCTCGAGTTTATTCTGATACAGACCTCTCTCCACATCCAAAAATTTCTACTCTTTCAAGAAAAGATATAGCAGAAAATATAAACCTTGCAATTGTGCTTGGGGGAGATGGGACATTTTTGTCAGTTGCAAGGCTCATTACAAACAGTAAAATCCCTATCATAGGTATAAACCTTGGAAATCTTGGTTTCCTTACAGAGGTTACACTTGATGAAATGTATCTGACACTTGATGATATTTTTAGAGGTGATTATACGATTGATGAAAGGATGATGCTCTCTATATCTATCTTCCGAGATAGCAAAAAAATGAATGAATATAGTGTTCTAAACGATATTGTTGTCAATAAAGGGGCACTTGCAAGGATTGTTTCACTACAGATATCGATTAACGAGAAGTATGTAACAACTTTTAGATCTGATGGCTTGATAACATCTACCCCCACAGGTTCCACTGCATATTCATTATCAGCAGGTGGTCCAATACTTTATCCTAATCTAAATTCTATCATTATTACACCTATATGTCCTCACACACTTACACATCGTCCAATAGTAGTTTCGGGTGACAGTCTTATAGAGGTAAAGATGATATCAGCTGAAAGTGATGTTTTTATAACACTTGATGGGCAGATAGGATTTCCATTAAAAAATAGTGACACTCTTATTATAAAAAAATCGGACAAAAAAACTTTTATAATCAACTCCAGTAGAAAAGATTACTTCCAGATCCTTAGAAACAAACTAAAATGGGGACTTATCTAAATGCTTTTATCGCTTCAAATATCCAATCTTGCAATAATAGAGAGTATGGATATAGATTTTGATAAAGGACTTAATATCATCACAGGTGAGACAGGTTCAGGTAAAAGTATTTTATTAAATTCAATACTGCTACTACTTGGCAAAAAAGTTAATCCAAAAGAGATAGTAAGATTTGGAGCAGAAAAGGGTGAAGTTGTTGCGATTTTGAGTCAAAATGAAGATGATGAGCTTTTAGTTAGAAGAGAGATATACTCTGATGGTAAAAATAAAATCTATCTCAACAACAAACTTTCAACTATTTCTGAAGTAAAAGATATCCTCAGGAATTTTATTGAATTTTCAGCTCAAAACGAAAATCAGCTCCTTTTTGATAAAAAGAAGCAGCTTGAACTCCTTGATACATTTGGTGGATTAAACCAAGATTTGGATAATTACAGAGATGTTTTTACCCAATATAGAGATATTTTATCACAAATAGATAGTTACAATAGTAGAAGTAGGGAGTTGAGTGAACGAGCTGACCTTATCAGATTTCAATATGAACAGCTATCAAATGCAAATTTAGATGATCCTTATGAAGATGAAAAGATAAAGAGGGATATAGAAATAGCTGAAAATTATGAGAAAATTAAAAATGTTCTTAAAAATAGCTATAATGAGATAAATGGAAGTGAAAGAGCAATTTTAAAAAGAATCATTAACCTTAAAAATCAATTTAATGAAGTATCAGAACTTAAAGAAACATTCAAAGAAATTGCCAAACTACTTGATGAAGTAGCCATAAATCTTGATGAAGCCTCCAAAATAATAGTTTCTGAAGGTAGTATAGATGAAGAGCATCTTTCTATCGACAAACTTTACCATAGAGCAGACCTTCTAAAAAGCCTAAAGAAAAGATTTAACAAACAATCATTGTCTGACTTGATACTTTTGAGGGACAAATTATCCAACGATATCAAATCTATAGACAATGTGTCTATAGATATTGAAGAGTTGAATGCAAAAAAATCTGATAAAGAGCAATCTCTTACTCTTCTGTCTGAAAAGTTAAGGAGAGAGAGACTAAAGACAAAAGACCTTCTTGAAGATGCACTCAAAAGTTATCTTGCAGAATTAAAGATGGAGAAAGTAGATTTTTCTATAATATTTAGACAACTTGAAGATTTTACCCCCTCTGGTAGGGACGAAATAGAATTTACAATTTCACCAAATGCTGGTGAGCCTCTAAAATCTCTTGAAAAAATTGCATCAGGTGGAGAGTTGTCAAGAATAATGCTTGCAATAAAGGGTATTTTTTCAGATTATCTCTCGATACCTGTTTTGATATTTGATGAAGTTGATTCTGGGACAGGTGGAGAGACAGCATTTGCAATAGGTAAGAAGCTGAAGAAGATATCAGAGAAACATCAAGTTATAGCAATAACACATTTACCTCAAGTGGCTGCATTTTCAAATGTTCATTTTAAAATAGCAAAGAGAAATATTGATGGCAGGGTTGTAAGTGAGATAAAAAAATTATCAGAGTCTGATAAAGTCAATGAGATAGCAAGGATGATCTCCGGCAATCAGGTAACTGATATATCAATAAAAAGTGCAAAAGAGATGATCCAAAATGCAGTATGATAGGGGAGAAGTATGATAAGAACTGCGAATGTTGAAGATGTAAAGGAGATTTATAATATGCTCAAATATTACAGTGAAAAGGGGCTACTCCTTTTAAGAACATTGAGCAATATTTACGATAATATCAGAGATTTTAAACTTTTTGAAGATAATGGCAATATTGTAGGAATAGCGGCTATGCATATCTGTTGGGAGGATTTTGGCGAGATTCGCTCCCTTTGTGTGAAAGAGGAGCATATGAAACGTGGGATTGGGCGTATGATAGTAGATGAATGCCTTAAAGATGCGAGAACACTTCATTTAAAAAAGGTATTTGCCCTTACATATCAAGTTGAATTTTTTCAGAAGCTTGGTTTTTATAAATTAAATAAGAAGATTCTCCCGCGTAAGGTGTGGGCTGAATGTGTAAACTGCCCTAAATTCCCAAACTGTGATGAAGTTGCAATGATGAAAGAGTTGTGACCATCTTACAATGTCTGATAAGATATTAATTTTACAACTTTCAAGATTAGGTGATATCCTCCAATCGACCCTTCTATTAAACTCTCTAAAATGTGGTGGCAATACAATATATCTTCTCGGTGATGAGAAAAATATCGAAATAGCAAAAGAGATAGAGTTAATAGACCACTTTATTCCATTAGAGATAAACACTCTTCTCTCTTCTATCAAAAAAGATGAGCTAACAGCATGTTTTGACTCGATAGATGATTTTATAAAAGTAATTGACAGTAATAATTTTAAATATATTGTGAATCTTAATCATTCAGATATAAATTTTTACATATCAAGTTTGATAAAATCAGAGGTTAAAAGAGGTTTTAAAATTGAAAATAGTAACTTTATAAATTTTATATATGAACAGATAAAAGATCGTAAGAGTAACAGATTCAATCTCGTTGATATATTTAACTTCTTTTCAGACAACCCTATAAGATCAAGAAATCTCTTTATCAATAGGAATTTTACCTCAAAAAATATTGAATTTATAAATAAGATATCTAAAAATAGGAAAAACCTTGTTTTTCATCTTGGAGCAGGTCATAAGTTGAGGGAGTGGGGTGTTTCAAATTTTGCAAAACTTGGAAATCTTATCTTAAAAAATTTTGATTACAATATAATTTTAACAGGGAGTAAAGGTGAAAAAAGTCTTGCAAAAGCTTTTACTCTTGAAATAGAGGATGATTTTAAAGATAAAATTATCAACCTTACTGGGAAAACTGATATCCCTTTATTGAAAGCAGTTTTGGCAAAAAGTGAGATTGTTTTCTCAACTGATACAGGAGTGATGCACCTTGCGGCAGCAACTCTTACCAAAAATATATCGATTTTTTACGGTTCAGCGTTTGTTTATGAGACAGCCCCTTACAACGAAGATTCAATTATAATATCGCCCAATATCTTCTGTTATCCATGTCTTGAAGGCGAACAACAGTGTAAAAATATAGATTGTAAAAGATTAGTTACCCCTGAAGATATAATGCAGCTATTCTTATTTAAAATTAATTTGATTGATTATTTAGAATTGATAAAATATTTTAAACAAAGGTTAGATATAACGGTTTACACACCATATTTTGATGAATATGGGATATGTTATCAAAATATTATAGAGGATAACCGAGAAGATAACTACAAAAAAAGGAGAAGAGGATTTGAATTATGTATGAGAAAAATATAAAATATCTCAACGATAAATTCCCCCTGATCTACAACAAACTTGAAAAAACAGAGATATCTATAGGTTACGAGCAGGTTGGGGAGACACTCAAAGTAGGTAAATTATCACTCTTTTCAAAATATGACCCTGTTAGAGAAGCTCAAATTATCTTTCAAAAGTGGTTAGATGAGAATCAACCTGTAAATTTTTCATCAATTATGAACATTGTTGGAGTGTCAAACCCTTATTTGATAAAAAATTTCATACTCAAATTTAAAACAAACCTAATCATCTCAAATTATCAACTCTTTAAAATACTCCTGAATTATTACGATTTTACAGATATTTTTCAGAAGGTTTTTCTGATTTCAGATTGTGAGAGACCTAATATATATGATGGTTACAAATACATTATCAAATCTGATTTGAAACTTTTTCCCGAAATTTCTCAAGTAGGTATTGAGAGTTCCTCATTTGATAATCCAAAAATATTAATAGTGAAACCTTTTTATGGTGGGTCACTCCCGATAATAAACTATCTTGAAATGAATTTGAAAAAGAATGGTTTAAATTATAGAAGTATAGATTCTGACCTCTCTTTTTCTACTTTTAATCTAATCACAAATACACTCACCAATAATAATTCAATATCAGAGATGCGGGTAATGCTTGCTGATTTTGTATCAAAGCTTACCTACTTTACAATAGAGGAGTTTAAACCTGATATTATAATTGCAGTAGCACAAGCCCCTTTAAATCAGAAGCTACTTCAGTATGCAAAGGAGAAGGGGATAGTAACTGCTTTCTGGTTTGTTGAAGATTATAAGCTTTTTACATATTGGAAATATTTTGCTCCACTATACGACTACTACTTTGTAATACAGAAGGGGGATTTTATTAAAGAGTTAAAAGATATAGGTCAGAAAAATCCTTTCTATCTTCCATTAGCTTGCGAACCATCTATTCACAGACCTTTGGAGCTTTCGATAGATGATATAAAAAAATATGCCTCTGGAGTATCATTTGTTGGAGCAGGCTACTACAATAGAAGAAAATTTTTTCAGAAATTTATAAATTACGATTTTAAAATATGGGGTTCAGACTGGGACGGTGAGAGTGCACTTAAAAGTTATATTCAAGAAGGGGGTAGGCGAGTTTCAACAGAGGAGAGTGTAAAGATATTTAATGCTTCTTTAATAAATTTAAATTTACACTCATCCACTTACTATGAGGGGATAGACCCTGAAGGTGATTTTGTCAATCCGAGGACATTTGAGATAGCTGCTTGTAACTCCTACCAATTAGTTGATAAAAGGAGACTTATGAGTGAACATTTTGCTGCTGATGAAATTTTATCATTCTCCACTGAATCAGAGTTAAAAAAAATGATCAATTCTATTTTAAATGATAATCAAATTTATAAAGATGTAAGAGAACGCTCATATAAAAGGGTAATTGCTGAACATACTTATCAAAACAGATTAGAACAAATTGCTCAAATAATAGGGTTTAAAGTAAAAGGTGTGAGTTATCCTGAAAATAGCAAGGAGTTTTATATCTCAAAGTATAAAAACCTAAAAGAGATAGCTGAAGCTATAAAAAGTAAAAAAGATGTTTCAAGAACAGAGGTCATTTTTTTAATGATGCGAGCATTAGAAGAAACTTATCTTAAATAACCGAAGTTATTTTTCAAGTTGTCAAATTTTTTTTATAATGTTATAAAAAAAATGATATTAATAAAGGAGGTTTGCTATGCTCACAATAACTTACCATTCTCATTCATGTTTTACAATTACAAGTGATAAAGTCAAAATTCTCACTGACCCTTTTATTAAGGGGAATCCACTTGCAAAGATCAAACCTTCAGATTTGAAACCTGATCTTATTCTTGTATCTCATGGTCACGGTGATCATGTAGGTGATACTGTTGAGATTGCAAAGAGGAGTAAATGTAGAGTTATTGCACCTTATGAGCTGATAGTTTTTCTCCAAAGGGAGGGTGTCCCTGCTGATAATTGTCATGCTATGCACATTGGTGGTTCTTACAACTTTGATTTTGGAAGAATCAAACTTACACCAGCATTACACGGTTCAGCTTTTGTTTCCGACAAAGGGACAATATACACAGGTAATCCTTGTGGCTACTTAATAACATTAGAGGGACAGACAATCTACTTTGCAGGTGATACAGGTTTATCATCTGATATGAAATTGACAGGGGAGAACAACAAGATAAAAGCAGCACTACTTCCGATAGGTGGTAATTTTACTATGGATATTGAAGATGCTGTAAAAGCTTCTGATCTTCTTGATTGTGAGATTGCAATTCCTATGCATTACAATACATTTGATGTTATCAAGCAAGATCCATATATGCTTATAAAAGCACTTGAAGATGGGAAGCATAGAACAAAAGGAGTAGTTGTTGGAATTGAAGAAACTTTTATTCTGGAATAAGAGATCTCGCCCTAAAAAAATTTTTATAATAGGTAATTCATTTTTCTGTTTTGCAGTAGCCTATATCTTAAAGAAGAGGGGTATCGATTTTAAATTTATCTATAATGATACCGAAGATATAGCTTACTTTGGAGAGAATTTTTATATTCCTGTTGATGTTATGCAGGAGTTAGATCTGAGATATGCTACTGATGATATAAGATTTACTTATTATAGTGATGGGATAAATTTCCCTGTCAGTAATTATCTCCCCTTTTTCAAAGAGAATTCACTTGCAATTTTTCAAAATCACTCTGAATTTGAAAAATTTGAAATATTTATGAACCAAAAGTTTACATTAAATACAAATTTCAAAAAATTTTTTGACCAAAATTTTACAAATGAATTTAAAAATCTTCTCTACTCTATTCTCACATTTTACTTATCAGAGAACTTTGATAAACTTGGAGTTAGAGATATCCAAAATATTTTTAGAGATTTCTTCTCAGAACACATTTTAATGACAGAGGAGAGACAGCAGCTATTTATGCAGGAGTATATCAAAAACAACCATCTCATAAAACTTAACGACAAGCGTCATCTCATTGTAAAAAACTCTACTATAATACTCCCTGATAAGATCGAGATATTTGACATACTCTTTACCGACAATCTTGCCTTCCTAAAACCTAAGTCTATCATTGAGAAAGAGGAAAAAAATATTGAATTTAAAATCAAAAAAGATTATACTAACGAATATTTTCCTAAAGCAATGATTCTCTTTGACAACAGAGATTTTTTGGAGCTTAAAGATTATGGTGCAGATAATGAATTTAGATATTTTAATCTTTCAAAGGGTGATAATCTTGAATATATTTACACCTTCTTCAAAAATTACTTCCCTGAGCTTATAAATGAAGATATTTTTACTACTTCCGAAAATGTCTTTATCTACAAGAACTTCAAATTTGCTTCAGAGAAAATAGTTTTCCCTTTCTACTCAAAAATAAGGGAGATTTCAAAATTTATAGATAAATTGACAAAATAAAAAATTAGGGGGATTTATGTTCAGGCAGAAAGGAATGAGTAAAAAAGAGTTGAGAGCACCTGATGAATTTCAACTTTTTATTATGAGCCTTACAAGGAAATATGGTAATTATTGGAAAGTTGCTCTATGTGTGCTTATTGCGGTAATTGTGATTCCGTTGGTTGTAGCTGGGAGCAGTTATCTCCAAAAAAAGAAGCAAGACCAATCTTCTTTTGCATTTTTTGAGTTAACCAAAAAGATAACACCTTTAAATCCAGAGGATAGAATAAAGGAGATAGACAATTTTATTTCAAAATTTGATGGCACCAAAAGCTCTGTTCAAGCAGAAATCTTAAAAGGGAAGATATTATTTGACCTCAAAAAATTTAAAGAAGCAAAAGCTCTTTACATCGATGCTCTTACCAAAACATCTGATAAAAATTTTAAAAATTTCTTTAAGTTTAATATTGCTTTATGTAATCAACTTCTTGGCAACCAAAATGAAGCTCTTGATGGTTTTCTTGCACTCAAAAGTCAGCCTCTATTTGCTGCTGATGCGACATTTTTTATGGCACTACATTACGAATCTGCCAAAGATATCCCCAAAGCAAAAGGTTTATATAAAGAGATTGTAGATAATTATAAAAATTCTTTATATTTTAATGTTTCAAAACTTAAATATGAATTATTATAATATTAGGCTGGAGGGGAAATGAAAATAGCTGTCATAGGAGCAGGATATGTAGGGTTAGTTACCGGGAGTTGTTTTGCTGATTTGGGGAATGATGTTGTTTGTATTGACAATGATACAGAGAAGATAAAGAAGCTTAATTCGGGTGTTATTCCTATTTATGAGCCGGGGTTGGATAATCTTGTTAGCATCAATACTCTTGAAGGGAGACTGACTTTCACAGACAATATTGAACAGGGTATCTCCAATAGTGAAGTAATTTTTATTGCAGTAGGGACTCCGCCAAAGGATGATGGTAGTGCTGATCTTAGTGCTATCGAAAATGTTGCAAAGCATATAGGTGCCAGCCTCAATAGCTATAAATTGATAGTA
This sequence comes from Candidatus Methylomirabilis sp., assembly GCA_020722945.1. Classification (GTDB taxonomy): domain Bacteria; phylum DYJV01; class DYJV01; order DYJV01; family DYJV01; genus DYJV01. The sequence goes on from DYJV01000045.1 coordinate 8,990, forward strand.
GAAAAGAGCACTGTTCCTGTAAGGACTGGTGAATGGCTCAGGGGAACTATCGAAAAATACAACAGAAACAAAGTAGAATTTGATGTTGCTTCAAACCCTGAATTTTTAAGGGAGGGGTCAGCTATTCAAGATTTTATAAATCCTGATAGAGTAGTTATTGGTGTTAACAACGAAAAAGCTGCTCAAGTTCTGCTAAAATTATATGAGCCTCTCAATGCTCCTATATTAGTTACAGATATAAATAGTGCAGAGATTATCAAACATGCATCAAATGCATTTTTATCAATGAAGATATCTTTTATAAATGCTATTGCTAATGTATGTGATCTTGCTGGTGCTGATGTAAAGAAAGTTGCCAAAGGTATGGGGCTTGACAATAGGATTGGAGAAGGATTTCTTAATGCTGGGATAGGTTTTGGTGGGTTTTGCTTCCCAAAAGATCTTGATGCATTAATTGCAATATCAAATAAACTTGGTTACGATTTTAATCTTTTAAAAGAGGTAAGAAATATAAATGATAAACAGAAATTAACACCTATTGTAAAATTAAAGAAGTTGTGGCCATCTTTAAAAGATAAAGAGATAGCAATTCTTGGTTTGGCATTCAAGCCTAATACTGATGATATGAGATTGGCCCCTGCGATTGATATTATCAATGTTTTACTTTCTGAAGGTAGCAAAGTAAAAGCTTACGATCCTGTTGCATTAGAAAATGCGAAAAAGATATTTAGAAATGGTGCTATTACCTTTTCAGAGACACCTTATGATGCTTGTCTAAATGCAGATGCTCTGATAATTGTTACAGAGTGGAATCAGTTTAAATATCTTGATCTCCTCAAAGTAAAAAATTCTATGAAAGACAATATCCTTATAGATGGACGGAATATTTACGACCCCCACAAGGTTAATAAATTAGGGTTTAGATATTTTGGAGTGGGGAGATAGAGTAAAATATCTCTATCTAAAGCTCCACAGTTTAACACAATTTAAAATATAAATATCAAATTAATCTCAACCCAAATTACTAAAAAGGTTATTAATGACAAATTTTTTAAGGCTTAGATATCCTCTAAATATATTAATTATAATTATCATACTGACTTCAACAACCTATTCTGAAATAATTGACGGTATTGCTGCGATTGTCAATGATGAGCTTATTACAATAAGTGAAGTTAATAATGAAATGAAACCTTTCCTTGCTAAGATTGAATCAAGTAATCTTACACAGAAAGATAAAGATAAACAGATAGAGGAGATGAGGGAAAAGGTCATTACAACTCTAATTAACAACAAATTAATTGAATTAAAAGCTAAAGAGCTTAATTTTGGAGTTGACGATAATGAACTGAAAAATGTTATCCAAAATATCTTAAAAGAGCAGCATATAACTATTGAACAGCTAAAAGAAGCTCTCAAAGAGAATAATATCTCTTTTGAAGCTTATAAAGAGCGTATAAGGGGTGAAGTTCTTCGGGCAAGAGTGGTCAACTCTTTTGTTAAAAGTCAGATTAAAATTCCTAAAAGTGATATAGATAAGTATGTATCTGAAAATTTTAAAGAGAAGCAGGAGTTGAGGTATCATATAAAGCAGATATTCATAAAAGGGGATAATAGAGATCAGCTAAATGATGTCAATACTACAATAAAAAATGAATCTTTTGAATCTGCATACACAAAATATTCAGGGAGTGATCTTGGATGGTTTAAAAAGGGTGAGATGCTTCCAGATATTGAGAATATTGTTATTCAGATGAAGGTCAATGATATCAGAGAGGTGAAAACTGCTCACGGTTACCATATAATAAAGTTGGAGGCTAAAGATGAAAATAGCCGCCTCAAAGAGAAGTTGGAGAAGGAAGCTGAAAATACCCTCAAATCAAAAATAATGAAAGAGAAATTAGAAAATTGGATAAACGAACTAAAAGAGAAGGCTGTAATCATAAGAAAAATGTAATTGTAACAATGGGTGATCCTGGTGGGGTGGGTCCAGAATTAGCATTATCTCTCTTCAAAACATCCATCTATCATAAAATCAATATACTTCTTGTTGGAGTTCCATCAATTTTTTCTGATGCAAAAGATCTATCAGGTGTAAAACTTGATTTCAACATTATAAACAGTAGTGGCAAATTTATCAGCAGCAAGATCAATATATTAGATATAGGGTATAGTGGGTCATTTACAAAAAATTATACATCTGCAAATAATGGAGAGGCTGCATATTTATCAATACGAGAGGGTATAAATATCTGTATTCAAAAAAGAGGAGATGCTATTGTTACCACTCCAATATCTAAAGAGGGTTTGAAACTTGCAGGGATAAATTTTCCCGGTCATACTGAAATATTAGCACATTTTACAAATACAGAAAAATATCGAATGTTATTCATCTCAAAATATTTTAATGTAATTCTCCATACCATACATATACCTCTAAAAGATGTCCCATATAAGATTTTTGATCTAAATCTTGAAGATACTATTTTATTAGGAAATAATTTTCTAATAGAGAGTATGAAAGTAGATAATCCGCTCATATTTGTTGCAGGGGTGAATCCTCATTCAGGTGAGAATGGGTTACTTGGAGAAGAGGAGAGTATTTATATTACACCAATTATAGAGAAGTTAAAGAGTCAAAATATTAATGTAAAGGGACCCTTTCCCCCTGATACGCTCTTTTTTAAAGCGTTGGAGTATAAACCTGATTTGATAGTTGCAATGTATCATGATCAAGGGTTAATACCAATTAAAATGACAGATTTTTTTGGTGCAGTTAATCTTACAGTAGGATTACCATTTATAAGGACATCCCCTGACCATGGGACAGCATTTGATATTGCATGGAGAAAAAATTCTGATATTAATCTACAAAGTATGCTAAATGCGGTTAGGTATGCAGAGAAGCTATCATGAAACTACCCCAGAGGAACAGGCTGAAGGAGAAGCAAAAAATTAAAAGACAAAAAAATATAAAAACAAAGGGATTTTATTTTTGTTATGAATGAGATGATTTTTTAAAAAATATACCTTCCGCAAAAGGAGAATTAATTGCTCCCAACTGACTATTTGACTATACAGGAAGCAGATTTATCTGGGAAATTGGAGGTAAGATATTTATTTAGTTATCAGGATAATTTGTTTTAGAGGGTAGGGTAATTCTAAAAACTGTCATACTATCTTTGTCTCTGTAATATTTTATCTTCCCACCATGCAAATAAATGTTTTTCTCAGTTATAACAAGCCCAAGACCTGTCCCATACTCCTTTGTTGTATAAAAGGGGGTAAATAATTTTTCAGGATTATTGATCCCAGAACCACTATCTTTGAAATCTACAACTATACTATTTTTCAATCTTTTCATAGAAATAGATATTTTTTTATCACTATTAAGAATGCACTGTAAAGCCTCAATACTATTTTTTAATAAATTTACAAATACTTGTTTTAGCTTTCCTTTATCACCTTGGATAGTAATATCAATATCTTTATGAAAATTGACCTCGATTTTGATATTACTATTACTCAGCTCCTCAGAGAAATTTTCAACTACTTCATAAATTACTTTATTTAATGAAACCTCCCCTTTCTCTATAATATCACTACGTCCAAAATAAAAATATTCATTTATGATATTATTTAATCTCTCTATCTCTTTTTCGATAGATTCAGTGATACTATTTTCAGCAAATTTCTTCTTTAATAAAGTTACCTTTAATTTCATAGCATTTAGAGGATTTTTTATTTCGTGTGCTATTTCGGAGGATATTTTTCCAAGTAGAGACAGTTTTTCCGATTTTGAGAGCTCCTCTTGTAAATTAATAATTGAGCTTATATCATGGACAATACATAGGTAATTCTCTTTGTTGAGTATTGTTTGCTCTATTTTGTAGGATTTGTTCTTTATTTTATGGGTATATTCGCCACTCTTTAAAGGGCAAAAAGAGCATTTGCTGTTATAAGAGAATGCAAGGTCGAAACATTTGTATACCCCATCTATCACCTTATTTGAGAATAAAATGTTAAAATTTTTATCCCTTATTATGATTGTTGACTTTATCTTAAAGAAAATTTCCTTAAAATAGTCATTAATCTTACTGAACAAATCTTTCTCAACTATCTTCTCAACGCTTTTCTCTATAATTTTAGCGATAAAAATAAAGTGCTCTCTCTTAATTTCTGTATCAATGGATAAGATAATGCCGGTAAGAGTGTTGTTCTTAACTATGGGAATAGCTGATATACTCCCCTTTTTATTCAAAAAATCGAAAAGGTTGCTGTTGGAGTGATAAAGATAGCTGTTTTTTGAAAAGATATTTTCAAATTGGAGTATATCTAAAGAGAGGTTAGATAAGATGCGTTTATTCCCTGATATATCGTAAAGGAGAGATTCCTCTTTACCTATTTCGAGGAATAGAACATCACTGCTTTTTAACAAAAATCTAAATTGTGGGTTAAGAGCAATTTCTCTGATATCAGATACACTGTTAGAGTTTAATATCCTTTGAAGCAGCTCTAAATTTAAATTCAAATTTATTCTCCTCTTTATTAATAAGTCGGTAAATGTTCCCCTTGTGTCTGTATAAAACGAGGAGTGAGAGTCCAATAGAAAAATATACTATATTCTGGTCAAAATTATAAATTCCAAATATATCAAAAACTTTAATGAGAGGGGTAATTGACAAAATTGAAGATATAGAGGCAAGTGAAACATATCTGTATATAAAAAATAAAACAACAAAAATAAATAGTGAAAGAATAGCTATAAAAGGAGCAATGGCAAAAAATATACCGATTGAAACAGCAACACCTTTACCACCTTTAAATTTAAGATACAATGGGAATATATGCCCCAACACGATAGCAAAAGCTGCGATTAAAGAGAGCTTTGGGTCAATATTTGAATTAGTAAAAAAATATATAGGCAAGAATGCTTTAGATACATCAAAAACAAGGGTAATAATTCCGAGAGAAAGCCCATTTACCCGTGCAACGTTGGTTGCCCCGATATTCCCACTTCCAATTTTACGAGGATCTTGGCAAGAGAATATTTTTGAGATAATAAGACCACTTGGGATAGACCCAATAAGATATGAGATAGATATCAGGAAAAATAAATACATAACCGTTGGCTATTTTGATTTTTCCCATGTTTCTGAAGCAATTTTAAAATCTCCCGGACAACCCTCAAGTGTGATACGTTTAAGCCCGATATCTTGATAGTTATTTGTTTTAAATGTTTGCAAAAAAGATACACTATATCTGATAGGAGTCTCCTCTTTTATGGAAAGATTTTTGTACTCAACATTTATTGTCTTGTATTTCGTAAATTTATCTTGTTTGTCTTTGATCCAATCTTTTAAATGTGGAAATTTATCTGAGTATGCGGCTTTGTATCTTCCAATGTTTTTTGCTTCCCAAGAAGATATCCATTTATTAATAAACTCGACAACTTCTTTTTTGACAAACTCTCTTTTATCATAATCTTTAAAATCTTCGGTAATCAGCTTCTCTTTAAAAAAATACATCTTTTTTCTTCCATAGACAGATAAATTGCTTGCACAATAGAATTGGTTAAAATCAAATAGAAGTTTACTGTTCTCCTTGTAGACTATTAAGTCTGATGTTACGATCTTCCTATAATTTATTTTGTTAAAAAGGGCTTTTTTGGAGGCAAGGAAAGATTTGTAATTTATCCCATCGTTATTATATTTTTCATCAACAGAAAGTTTAAATTTCTCAAAATCCCCATCAATCCAATTTTTTAGAAAAAGATTAAATGTATTGAGATGATCTTTTTTATTTTTCGAGTATTGAGTGGTATTGAGATAAGAGAGCTTATTTGTTATTATAACAGGTGTCCCAGATTTGATATATTTGGAAAGCTCCAAAAAATCTTTGTTATTAAGAACTACACACCCTTCGGTAGAATTTTTATTTTCATTTTCGTCAAACCCATGTATCCATATACCACCACCAGTTTTGTCAAATATTTTATCGAATGGATTTGGATAATCGAGAGTAAAAGCACCTGGACCATATTTGGGTGATAATTTCTTTGATGAGATAAAGTTTTGGACAAAATATATCCCTTCAGGAGTCTTCTTGTCCCCCTTTCTCTCTTTGTCACCCTTGTTTTCACCAACCAATATTTTGAAATCTTTTATAAGTTTGAGGTTATTTGAATCCTTAACCTCATAAACAAAGAGTTTGTTTTGAAATTTGTCAACAACAACAAAATTATTTTTGTCGGGGACAGTATTATAGATAAAAAAATTATCTATAAGTTTGTCACTTGAAAAGATAAAATCGTGAGAGGCTAAAAGTAAAATAAGAGATATAAATAATCTAAAGAATTTACCCATATACTATATCATCATCTAATGTATTTTTAAAGTTTGCATTTATAACATTAGAGTTGAATAAAATCAAGCAAATTATAAATTAAGTTTAATTATTTGAGAAAAGAGTATAACGGGGAAATTTTCTTAAATAATTATGGAATCTTATCATATAGATTATCTTGGGAAGAAACATTTCTTGAAGTTATTATCTTCCCCATTCCCATTATTAATAAGTTATACAATTTTAATTTCCAAAGTTTCAAGAAGTATTAGAGATAGAACATCTGGGACTACTTTATAAAAATTATGAATTGTAAATGTTGAATGATGAATGAT
>DYJV01000045.1:15769-18649 GCA_020722945.1 Candidatus Methylomirabilis sp.
AATTCCCCTCTACTCAAGGGGTGCCGCAAAGCGGCGGGGTGGTTCTTTCTTTTATTTTTTATATTTCCCCTCAGTCTTCACTCTGGTGGCTATAGCAACGTCGAAGCCCCTGACTTTGTTCGCCAAAATGACAAAAGGGTAATTTGCCATTATAATTCAAATCTTGAACCTTGAAATTGTATTAAATTAAAATAGTTGATGTTTATAAAGATAGATAAAGTAGAGTTTTAATAATATATTTGTTATCTAAAAAAAAATTGTTAGAAAAATCTTGACATTAGATAGATATTCCTATAATAAAAGAAAAATTAAAATACTCATAAGGATTATAATAAATGACAATATCAAATATTTTTTACTTTTACTTTTATTTTATATACCCACGGTAGAATAGTATCCGATTATTCTAGCCGTGGGTTTTTACTTCTCACGGCTTTTTTTTTGCCGTGAGATCTTTACTCACGGCTTTTTTTTTGTAAAAATAAAATTTTATTTTAAAAAGGAGGTTTTCAAAATGATTATTTTAATGAACAGAGAAGCAAAGAAAAATGATATTGATTTGGTATTAGAAACTTTGGAGAAACAAAATTATATCCCTTTTTATATCAAAAATGAAAATGCCATCTCTTCAATAGAAACCCCAAAATCTGTAGATTTATCATTAGACCTTATTAAAAATCTTCCAGGGATAGATAAAATTTTTGATTTTGGAATTGGGAACAGATTAAGATTGGTAAACTAAATCTATAAATATTATTATAGAAATACTATCCTCTTTTGCCAAAGAGATAGCTTTAAATATCTCTTAATATTTAGAGGCAGAGAGTAAAATATTCTAAAAAATTAAATTTAAGAGAGTTTGTCCCAAATTTATCTGGGCTAATTATATAACCAAATATTAATTATCTCTTTTGTGAGAGGACTCTCATGAGTATGAAAAGAGCAAGGCATAGTGCTATCAGTGATACTGCTACAGGTGCAGAGTATTTAAGCCCAAAGCTTGTAAATTTTTCATATATCATTACTGGTGCTATCATGGGGTGGTATGCTATTACTATTACCGCCCCAAATTCACTAATTGCTCTTGCAATAGCCATGATCATCCCTTCGAGAATACTTTTGTAGGATAGTGGTAATGTTACTCTGAAAAAAGTTTCAATAGGGGATTTCCCAAGTGAACGGGAAACTTTTTCTAATCTTTCAGGGATGAGCTTTATCCCTGCTTTTACAGTATTGATATAAAAAGGGAGTGAAACATAAGTTAGAACAATGATTATACCTTTGACTGAACCAATCACTTCAATTGCAAGAGAATTAAGTATTTTTCCAAACCAATAATTTTTGGTAATGATGGATAAGATAGCAAGACCTATGACAGGGTGAGGGATCATAAGTGGTAGATCTATTATACCTTCAACGAATCTTTTGAATGGAAATTCTCTTCTTGCAAGAAAATAGGCCGTAGGTGTCCCAGCAGCAAGAGATATAAATGCAGCAAAAACAGAGGTATAAATACTAAGTTTCAAAGAAGCAACAACCTCTTTGTCTCTCAATGCTACAAGAATATCATCAAATTTTGGTGTAGCAATAATATTAAATAGGGGAAGAGTTATAAAAATTATCACTATTGTTGGAAAGATAAGGATAATGTATTTTTTCATTTTATAATCTTTATGTTAGTTGCTTTCATTATCAAAAATGCAAAACTCCCGATATCTATATTCAGATCTTCAAAACCATTTATAGTGATTAATGCTTTTAAAGAATTGTTATTATTCAGTTTGAAAAATAGATAACACAACTGCCCTTCATAAAAATAATCCACCAACTCACTTTTTATAATATTTCTGGCAGAAAGTTGGGGTGGTTTATCCTTGGATATAATAATATTTTCAGGTCTTATTGAAATATGGATTTTATCACCCTTTTCAGCAATATCGTAAATTGATAGTATGCTCCCACCAATATCTACATTTGTCAATCCATTTGTAGTCTCAATAGCTACCCCTTCAATGATATTTGTCCCGACAAAATCTGCGACAAATTTTGTTTCTGGTTTGTGCATTATCTCATTTGTAGAGCCAAACTGCTGAAGTTTGCCATCTTTTATGAAAGCAACTTTATTTGACAAACCCCAAACATCATCAAGATCGTGTGTGATGTGAACAACAGTGATATTAAAGCGTTTTACAAGGTCTTTTATGCGCCTTCTCACTATTGCACGTGTCTGATTGTCGAGTGCTGAGAAAGGTTCATCCATCAGAAGTAGTTTTGGCTCAACTACAAGAGCCCTTGCCATTGCAACTCTTTGCTGCTCTCCACCTGAAAGGGTAGATGGAAATCTGTCAAGTAAATTCTCTATGTTAAATAATTTTGCTATATCGTTTATCTTATCTTTAGACTTATCTTTTAGACCATACCCAATATTCTTGTAAACATTGAGATGTGGAAATAGTGAATAATCTTGATAAATTATTCCGATACTCCTTCTCTCTACAGGGTAATTTGTAATATCTTTACCTTCAAGGAAAATTTTCCCTTTATCAGGGTTGTAAAATCCGATAATTGTTTCAAGTATGAGGGTTTTACCAGATCCTGTAGGACCGATTATAGAGAGGTAATCACTTTGATCAATAGTAAAATTGATATTTTTGAGAGTAAAATTGTCAAAATTTATGAAAAGATTCTCTACTTTAAAAAAAATTCCCCCAGACAAATTCACTCCTTAATTTTGTAAAATATTTTTAGATGTTCCTTGATCTAAAAATAAGATAAAAAATTCAAATCTCAATATTTTTTATTATTGCTCTTGCCTAAATCAAGAAAATGTTAAAATTATATTATTTTTAAGATAATGTCAATAAATGTTTGCAATTTTCC
>DYJV01000126.1 GCA_020722945.1 Candidatus Methylomirabilis sp.
AAAAATATTTCTTTACAAAGCCCTCTTAAAAAGTTGCATTAATTACTTGAATTTATGTAATAAATGTTATACGAATAAAAAAAATTATTTTTGTATATTTTATTATTTTTTTTGAAAAAGTTAATTTTAGTGGATAAAGTTATCATTCATATTGGTTATCCTAAAACCGGAAGTACCTGGTTCCAAAATCAATTCTTTCCTAATATTAAGAATTTTCAGTTTGTTGACAAACGACAAATAAAAGATAACTTTATTCTTACTAATAGTTTAGACTTTGACCCAAAAGTTATTAGAAATAAATTTTCAAAACCTGAAAAATCCCTTATTCTCAGTCATGAGCTTTTAGTAGGAGGTATGATTCATACGGGCGGTGTAAATGGTATTATAACAAAAGAATTTGCAAACCGTCTTTATTCTGTTTTCCCTGAAGCACATATCATTATTTTTATCAGAAATCAAGTTGATCATATTGCATCTGCATATAATCAGTATATTAGAGACGGCGGTAATTTTAACATTAACAAATATTTATATCAAAATTCTTTTAATGCCCTTAATAAGTTTTTCTTTTTTTCATTTGACTTTTTACTATTTGACAAGATTATTTCATTTTATAAAATCTTATTTCCAAAAAGTCATGTTCATATTTTCCTATATGAAGAATTTAAAACATCTCCGCAAAAGTTTATAGAATCATTTTGCACACAATTTAATTTTGAAATAGACTTATTTAACCTTAATTTTGAGCCGACAAATACCAGCTTTCGAACATATATTAAACCAATATATAAAACTGCCAATTTATTATACAGACGAGCCGTTATTCATAAAACAAATGTTTTTAAATTTGATAAATTTCATCAAACAGTTAGATTCCGTTTAGATGCATGGAATCAACATAAAATTTTTGGACCAATTGAAACTAGTCAAAAAATTTTGGGAAATAAAAATTATCAATATATCAAGGATTATTATAAACAATCAAACCGTAATCTCATTGAACAACATGGATTAGATGCAATAAAAAAATTTGATTACCCTCTTTAATGGCACAAATAATACATATTGGTTATCCTAAAACAGGAACAACTTGGCTGCAAAAAGAATTTTTTCCGCGTGTAAATCAATATGAGAAATTAATTAAATCGCCAATACTAAAAAACATTTATAATCCGGATGTTTCACAACAAAATTTGAATAAAATCTTTAAACCATATACAGAAAAAACAAACTTGATAATTTCAGATGAAGATTTAGTAACCGATAAACCTAATCACCCATCTCCTTTTATTAAAGCTGAAAGAATAAAATATTTATTTCCTGATGCCCATATTGTTTTATTCATTAGAAATCAAAATGATATTTTAGTCTCAGCTTATGATCAATACATTAAGGGTGGTGGCACATTACACTTTAAGAAATACATTGCTTTATTAATAGAAGCAGGTAAAATTAATCATTGGCAATATCATAAAATTATCCAAAAATATTTTTCGTTATTTGGTAAAAACAATATTAAAATTTTCCTTTTTGAAGACTTTAAAAATAACCCTCATTTTCTTGATGAATTTACAGATAAACTTCATTTAACTCTTTTAGATTCTCCTAATATTGCAAAAAAAATCAATACAAGACTTTCTAATTCTGTTAGGAATCTATGGCGTATCTCAAATCATTTCACAAAACATCAATTGTATTCATCATTTCCACCCAAAAATTATTTTTTTCATTTCCCCGGACTATTTACATTTAACAAAATATGCTTTTCAACTTTAAACTATTTTTTTAAACAAATACTTAAAGTAGAGAATACTAATGATTTGAATATGGCAATAGAAGTCAATAGTATATTTGCACACTCAAATAAAATCCTTTTGGACATAACTAGTCTGAATATTATCACTAAGTATAAATATCCGCTTAAATAATGATGTTGATTAGATATATATTAGATTTTTTTGTGTTTTATTTTAGGAAGTGTCCTTATTCTAGGAAAAATTTTTACTCAAACCTATTAAGTCATAAAAAGAAAACTTCTAACAATTATAAGTTTACAAAATTTGAGGACTGGTTTAAAAACACTTTTAATTTTCAAAAAATTGTAGTATTGGGAAGTGGACCCTCTTTAAATAAACTTAAAAAATTTGATTTAACGACCTTATACCTTACTTCAAATTCATCTGTATGTAAGGTTATTAACTACAATTTTGTATATTTTACTTTTACCCGAGAATACATTAACACCTACCTAAAAAAAGGATTTAAGCAAAAAGGATGGCAAGGCACTTTCTTTTTGTTTACTAAATCAAAAAAAGCAAATAGTATAAGAATGGCATCGTATCAGAAAATCAGGAGTTATTTATCTACTAATCAATCACATAAAAACGATATTCTATTTTCGGATATTGAGAATAGTGGTATTGCTAATTCTAACTATGATCTTATTAATCAATTTGCAACGGAAAACATGAATCTTAAATTTGTTGATTTAAATAGTGGTGTTAGTTTATTAATCATAGGAATATTTTTGGCTCAAAAGAGAAAGATACCAATAGAAATTTATGGAATTGATGCCGGTATGGGAGGAAAGAAATACGCCAATAGCAAAATTGAAATTCCAGGAAATGAAATTCAAAACAGTAAAAACATCAGTGCACTAGAAAAAATATATAGATACTTAAAAGATAACAACATTGATTTTACAAATCACACCTTTTATAAACCTAATGTTTAAATGAATATTTTTTTTCTTTCCTATATCAACCGTTCCGGCTCATCGTTTATTGCTCAGCAACTTAGTAAATACGATG
>DYJV01000127.1 GCA_020722945.1 Candidatus Methylomirabilis sp.
CTAAAAAACTATAGTATCAAAAACTTAATCAAAAAGGCAAATTTATACATCTATATGTAGATATTTCCTTACAATAATTCCTATGGCGTAATTTATAGCAGAAACGCCAAGGCTCAATAAAGCCATTTCAAGGAATCTCTCCCTAAAATTAAGTCCCTTGGCAATTGAAACATAAAAATTGAAAAAAGCTATTATAAGAATGGCAAGGATAAGAGCAGTGCCCAGTGATACATATATATTTTCCATTATGAAATACGGAGAAATCAATACTACCACAGTCCCTATATACGAAATAAAAGTGTAAAAAGCAGATTTAAGCGGTTTTTTTTCACCCTCTGATTCATGTTTTACTGAAAGGTAATTGGAAACCCCCATTGACATAGATGCCGCTATGCCAGTTATAAGTCCAGCTATAGCCACCAGTCTAGAATTTTGCAAGGCAAGAGTAAATCCCGTAAGGGCACCAGTCAACTCAACCAAAGCGTCATTTAGCCCCAATACCACAGAACTAACATAGGTCAATATACTCTCATCTATCATTGAAATTATTTTTTTCTCATGCTCTTTTTCATCTTCCATCATTTTTTTTGCCTGTGGAAATCCCTCAATGACAGAATAAGTTTCAGCAGATTTACTCTCCCCTCCTTCCATAAGTTTCAGGCCAAAATTCAGACCAAATATAGAAGAAATTTTAATGTATAAGAAAACTCTGAGATTAGAAGGCTCAGCATCTTCCCCGCTTACCCTTTTAAGTATCTGATAATGATCCATTTCTTCTTTGGATATTCTTTCAAGTATTTCGGCATTTTCCTTTTTATCCGTCATTTCAGCCAATTTTTTATAGACTAAATGCTCGGTTATTTCCGATTTTTGAATTTCAATTACAATTTTCTTTTCTCTGTCTGTCATATTTCATTCCTTTGCTATAATTTGATTATATGAAAGAAATGGCCTATGAAACCACCATAATAAAGTTCTTTAGCGCAAAAGATAATGAAAGGAAATTTTAAAAAAATAAAATGAAAAACTTTTTACCTGCCAGCAAGGAAGAGATTTTAGCTCTTGGATGGGATGCCCCTGATATAGTTCTCATAACTCCTGATGCATATGTAGATCATCCATCCTTCTCTATGTCTGTCATAGGAAGATCTTTTGAAGCATCTGGCTTTAAAACGGCTATCTTAAGTCAGCCAGATTATAGGAACATTAGCGAATTTAGAAAATTTGGCAAACCTAAAATATGTTTCGCAATTTCCTGCGGCAATATGGACTCCATGATAAACAAATACACCCATAACAAAAAGATCAGAGGAGAAGACGATTTTTCGCCGGGAGGCAGGCCCAATAATAGACCTGATAGAGCTATTATAGTCTATTGCAATATGGCGAGGGCAGCATTCCCAGGCACTCCTGTAATAGCTGGAGGGATAGAAGCGACTATGCGAAGATTTGCCCATTATGATTATTGGAGCGACACAGTTAGGAAGCCTTTAATTTTAGATTCCAAAGCCGATATCATTGTTTATGGAATGGGAGAGAAGCCAGCAGTTGAGATAGCAATGCGACTGAGAAATGGCGAAAAAATAACAAATATCAGAAATTTAAGAGGCACCATTTATTCTCTCGGCGCCTCTTCTGCCCCACCCAGAGATTCAATAGAACTTCCATCTTTTGAAGAAGTCTCCTCTGATTATGACAAATTCAATCTGATGACGAATATAATACATGAAAATTTAAATCCATTTTCAGGGAAAAGATTGATTCAAAGAGCAGACAATAGAATAGCTGTTGTAAATCCGCCACAATTTCCTCTGACAGAAAAAGAAATGGACGAGATATATTCCCTGCCATATATGCGCGAACCACATCCTTCGTATAAGGAAAAAATACCCGCTTTTGAAATTGTAAAAAATTCGCTCATTATTCATCGTGGATGTTTTGGGGGATGTTCATTTTGCTCGCTTGGACATCATCAGGGGAAATTTATACAAAGCCGAAGTGTAAATTCAATAAAAAATGAGGCTGAAACTATTGCTAGAACAAACAAAACAGAAACTATTATAAGCGATCTTGGGGCTCCTTCAGCCAATATGTATTGCATGCAAGGCAAAGATTTAACTACTTGCAAGAAATGTATCAGGGAGTCCTGTCTTTTCCCTAATATATGCCCAAATCTTGAGACTTCTCACAGCAAACTCAAGACATTATTAAAAGAAATTGAAAAGGCAAAAGGTATAAAAAAAGTTTTAATCGCAAGCGGTATAAGACCAGATCTTGCAATTTTAGACGAAGAATACATTTCCCTTATAGCATCAAAGCATACCGGTGGGCATCTCAAGTTAGCGCCAGAACATGTAGACAAAGAAATACTTTCCTCTATGAAGAAGCCAGATATAAAAATTTTTCTCGAATTTGAAAAAAAATTTAATAAAGCCTCTGCTAAAGTAGGAAAGAAGCAGTATATGGCTTTGTATTTTATTTCCGCATATCCTGGGACAGACCTTAAAAAAGCTATTGAAATGGCAGTTTTTCTAAAAGAAAGAGGAATAAAACCCCTTCAGATAAACGACTTTCTCCCCACTCCGGGAGAGTACGCCACAGCCGTTTACTACACAGAGAAAGATCCAATAACAGGCAAAAAGGTTTATGTTCCCAAAAAAGAAAGAGAAAGAAAGATGCATCGAGCGCTAATTCAATACTTCAAGAAAGAAAACATCCACACTATAATTAAAGCGCTAAAAATTGCCGGGAGACAGGATTTAATAAAATTCTTTCTTAAATAATTTAATGAAAGG
>DYJV01000128.1 GCA_020722945.1 Candidatus Methylomirabilis sp.
CCCCAATATTTCAGAATAGTTAACCCCATAAATTTAAAAAATATAGGGGGAAAAGATGAAAAAAAATTAGAGTATATAATCTCCCTGTAAAAAAAAATGAAAAAGTATTTGCCTGTTGTCAGACAGGTTTGGTCAAGAGAGTGAAAGAGTGATTATTAGCTGCTCCTATTTACATCTATTACTCCAGGTATATGATGTAATTTACTGTTTATGTTAAAGTAATCTTTTATAGATTTCATCTCAATAAAGAAGTAAGCGATAGCCTGACCATCTTCTGTAGTATCAATATGGACATTAGTCATATTGTATCCAAGGCCAGATATTGCATTACTAAGGTCAACAAGCAACCCTTTTCTGTCATTTGCAAGAACTTTTATTTTGACTACCCTTTTTTCAAACTTCTCTTCATTCCAACTAACGTCTATTAATCTTTCAGGTTCAAGTGTTAAAACTGTTTTGCAATCTGCGGAGTGGATAGATATCCCCTTACCCCTTGTTATGTATCCAACTATTTCGTCACCAGGAAGAGGATTACAGCATTTGGCGTAGTTTACCATATAATTTTCTATGCCATCTATTATGATACCTCCGGAGCTTTTTTTCTCCTTATCTCTCTCACCCTCTTCATGCTCATTTTCATTTCTTTTTAGAGGCTCTCTTTTGCTCTTTTGCTCTTCAGGAAGCAATCTGTTTGCAACTTGTCTCGGAGATATTTTACCAAAACCTACATTTGCAAAGAAAGTGTCAGCATCTATAAAATTAAATCCCTTTATTACATCAGGCAGCTCTTTTTTAAAATCGTCAATAGTAAACCTACTCTTTTGAAGTTCTTTATCTATTAGCACTTTACCGATATTAACATTTATCTCGAAAGTTTCCTGCTTTGTAAATTGCCTAATCTTATTTCTTGCTTTAGTAGTTTTGACATACATGAGCCAATCTTTTGTAGGCTTTGCATTTTTAGATGTGATAATTTCAGCTCTGTCACCATTTTGGAGCTCATGTTTGATAGTAACCATTACACCATTGACTTTAGCACCTATGCATTTATTACCCACTTCAGTATGAATAGCGTAAGCAAAGTCTATGGGAGTTGAGCCAATAGGCAGCTCTATTAACTCTCCTGTTGGTGTGAATACAAATATAGAATCAGACAAAACTTCTCTTTTGATAGTTGAAAAGAATTGGTTAGCATCTTTTATATCATCTTTTAACTCCATTACTTGCCTTAACCAGCTAAAAACCTTAAAACTATCATCATCTTTACTTTTGTTCTCTTTATAGAGCCAATGAGCAGCAATACCCTCTTCAGCTATTTTATGCATCTCAGATGTTCTTATCTGAACCTCTATAAAATTTCCAAATGGTCCTATTACAGTTGTATGAACAGATTGATACATATTACTCTTGGGGATAGCGATAAAATCTTTGAATCTACCGGGGACAGGCTTCCATAATGAATGTATTATCCCGAGAACCTGATAACATTCAGGAACAGACTTAACTATGATTCTAAAAGCAAGTATATCGTATATTTCATTAATGTCTATACTTCTTTTGAACATTTTTTTGTAAATACTGTAAATATGTTTTAATCTACCAGATATCTCACCATCTATCTTGTGAAATTGAAGGTTTCTTCTGATTATTTTTATGACCTCACTGATATATTTGTTCTTCTCGCTCTGAATCTCTTCTGTCCTGCTCTTTATCTCGCTGTAAACAGAAGGTTTGAGGTATTTTAATGAGAGATCCTCCAACTCCATTTTGAGCCACGATATACCGAGCCTATTAGCAAGAGGGGCATAAATATCAAGAGTTTCTTGTGCTATCCTTATCTGCTTTTCAGGGGGCATAAAACCAAGTGTTTTCATATTGTGGAGTCTATCAGATAATTTTACGATAATCACCCTTATGTCGTTTGTAGATGCGACTATCAGCTTTCTAAAATTTTCTGCAACTTTATCTTGAGTTGACTTAAAAGAGAGCCTACTTATCTTGGTAACTCCGTCAACAAGTGTTGCAACTTCTTTCCCAAAGATTTTTTCAATCTCTTCAATAGTTGCGTGGGTATCTTCAACAACATCGTGAAGCAATCCTGTAACTATAGTAGGGATATCCATATTCATATCAGATAATATTTTGGCTACTGAGATAGGGTGAACAAGGTAAGGCTCACCTGACAATCTTACTTGTCCTTTATGGACTTTAGCACTGTACACGTATGCCTTGTTTACAATTGCAACCTGCTCTGGGGGGTAAAGAGGTATTATTTTATCTAAAATATCATTTATTCTATCTCTGTTCATCTTAGATGTATGCTATCCTATAAAAAATATCTACCTCCTATTTGGAAAGATTATATTGTAAATAAAAGTTATTAAGGACTCTAAATAATCCTCTATCAATAAAAAAATTTATGAAGGTAAAAATAGTCAAAGGAAGGATTGTTCTTTATTTTGTGTTATTATCATTTTACCCATATTTTTTAGTTAAAATCAACCTCTCTTTTTGTAGTTAATTTACTTTGACTCACCACTCCATTGATGTGGGGTGCCGCAAAGCGGTGGGGATGTTAATTCTTTATTTTTTCCTCTAAACACTCTCAACTAATAACCATCTTTCCTCCCCCATATTTTTTCAATTTATGGGGTAAACTACTCTGAGATATCAGGAACTCTTTTGACCACCCTGTCAGGCTCTGCCTGCCACCCCTCCGAAGGAGGGGAATTTTTAAAAAATATAACATTAGAGAAGTGGTCATCTTTTCATTTCTCTCTTTTGATGTGA
>DYJV01000129.1 GCA_020722945.1 Candidatus Methylomirabilis sp.
TTTACTGTAAGAGAGAAAGGTGATATATCAAGATTTATGGATAAAAAGATATTATCACTATTCAAAAAGCTTTATGATAGACAAGTTTCACCTGAAGATGCTTATTCCCACCTCAAATTTCTACCATTTCAAGATATTGAACACTCAAAAATTGATACCCATAGAGAGATCAGAGGTGGTTTGCAAGAGGTTGTTTTTGGGCAAAATAAAGATGTTTCTGAGCTTAAAGATATAATCGGAGTATTTCTTCAAAAAGGTGGGGGTGCCCTTGTTACAAGAGTTCAGAAAAATAAAGCAGAGCAGCTTGTTTCATATTTTAACAACTCCAAATATTTTGAAAGATCAAAGCTCCTTGTTGTAAATCAGCCTCAAAGAGAGCTTGTAGGAAATATCGTAGTCTTGTCAGCAGGAACATCAGATTTTCCAGTTGCGGAAGAGGCTCATTTGACAGCAACTTTTTTTGGTTCCAATTCAAAAATGATAGTTGATGTTGGTGTTGCAGGGATACATAGACTTTTGAATTATAAAGATGATATTCAGAGTGCAAATGTGATTGTGGCTGTTGCTGGGATGGAGGGAGCTTTACCTTCTGTGGTGGCAGGTATATTTTGCAAACCTATAATTGCTGTTCCTACAAGTGTGGGGTATGGTGCAAATTTTGCGGGTGTTGCACCACTACTGACAATGCTCAACTCTTGTGCACCCGGGATAGCGGTAGTCAATATTGATAACGGTTTTGGAGCAGGAGTGTATGCTCATATGGTTAATTCACTTGCAAAATAGATATTATATATTTTCCTAACCAGTAAAGATACTTAATCTTCTCCTCATTAATCGCCGAATGTATTGTTTCGTCTAATATCGTAAAAAATATATTTTACTTAAATCAGTTTTACTGCTCCAGAGTAAACAGATTCAACTTTAATTGCTACTGCTGCACGACCCGGATGTTTTGCTGGATTCCACTTTTTCATATTGTCAAAAAGCTCACCATTTTGATGATATTCGATGCTACCCTTTATCTGGTAAGCTTTCTTATCCTTTGTGATAAAGAGTATAGAGCCTTTGCTCCCTGATTTAATATTTTCAAGAGTTTTTGAAAAATAGTTGTCTGCAATTAAGATCGTATCTTCACTAAATTTTGATACACAAGTAGCATATATTGAATTGGGGATACCATTTTTGTCAGTAGTTGAAAATACAATTGCTCCATCTCTTTCATCCCAAGCCTTGCTGACTTCTTCAGGTAATTGTGGCATAATATTCTCCTTTTGGTTTTATATATTTTAAAATATCTAAAAATTAGTTTTAATAGAAACAACTTAATACAGATGAAAGTTTTTTGCAATAAAATAAACTTGGGTGTCTCACTCCAATAGAGCTCTAAACTTTTATTCAAGAGTATTTTTAAGCTCTTGAAAATAAATCTCACCTATCATCTCCCAACTATATTTTTGATGGACAAAATTAAAAGCAGTATCCCCTTTCTCTAAAGCTTTTTCGGTATCGTTGTAAATTTGATAAAGTATAAGGGCAAGGGATTTTACTTTTGGAGTAGTAACATCTATCTTTTTATCACCAAGATCAAACTCTTTGAATCTATGTCTGATATTGGTTGTCTCTATAAAAAAAGAAGTTTCCTCTTTACAGAAATCGTCAGTTGCACCACCTTTTGGGACAACTGTGGCTTTTCCACATGCCATTGCTTCAAGAACTGGCATACAGAACCCCTCTCCTCTGTATGGAGATACAAGAGATGTCGAAAAATTGTAAAGCTCGGCAAGAGCTTCTGATTCTAAATTTTTATTTATGTAGATGATTTCGGGTGAGTTGGTAGCATTGATAATTTCATCTATCCTTTCTCTATAGTTTTGTTTTAGGTAGAATGAATTGGCTCCAAAATCTTTTATTATAAGTGATACATCATCATATTTTGAGAAGGTGCTACAGTAAGCTTCAAGAAGTATATCAATCCCTTTTCTCCAGATAGTTCCCCCTACAAAAAGGAATTTTACCCTCTTTTTTGTTAGATTTTTGAAAAAGGTGCACTCCCCTCTTTTAAAAATTTTTGGGTCAAACCCGTTTGGGATAATGGAGATTTTATCAGATAATACATTGCTATTTTTGAGTGAATTTTTTACAAAGCTGCTTGGAACCCATATTTTGTCAAAAAGTTGATTGAGAGGAGAAACCCATTTAGGTGGAACAAGTTGGTATTCCCAAGGTAAAATTATAAATTTCTTACTTTGATTAAAATTGTCCAATTTGAAAATAGGTGGCCAGTTGTGAGTGATAACTGCATCAAAATTCTCTCTCTGGTTTAAATTTTCTCCATTTTCAGATTGAAAAACATTAAACCCTTTTAAAGTAAGAAAATTATTAAGCTGATTATTGATTATGGCAAGAGAACTCAAATCTTTATATGTGCCAAGTATTAGAATATTTTTCTTTTTAGTATCCATAGTTGTTCTATACAGAAAAACATTATCATAATCAATTAAAGATTTAAATAGTTTAAACCTTAAATTTTCTTGATGAATATGATTTTTGGTAGCATCAAATTATTTGATTGTATTGCTCTTTATAAACACTTTTGACAAACTCGGGATAAATTATAAATGATGAATGGTGAATGGTGAATGATGAATTATTTTTTTAAAAAATTCCCCTCTACGGAGGGGTGGACAGCGAAGCTGGACGGGGTGGTCTTTCTTTCTCT
>DYJV01000046.1 GCA_020722945.1 Candidatus Methylomirabilis sp.
ACCACCCCGTCCAGCTTCGCTGTCCACCCCTTGAGTAGAGGGGAATAAAAGCACTTCTGAATACCCCCACGAGAATAGTATCTTTAAAGTTGTTGGGTTTATAATTACTTTTAACAAGCATATATTATAATAAATCTTGAAATTTAATCTCTTAGCTGGTATATATCTTGGATGGGTGTAAAGTTAAATTTAGGCTGTGGAAATAAGAAAATATCAGATTTTATAGGAGTTGATAGGTTTAAATGTAGTGGTGCTGATGTAGTTGCTGATCTTATGAATCTTCCATTCAAACCTTCTATCGCGGATGAGATAATACTTGATAATGTTGTTGAGCATATTCAAGATACAGTTTCTCTTATGAAAGAGATATACCGTGTATCTGAAAATAAAGCCCTTTGTAAAATCAGGACACCCCATTTTACGAGTGAATCATCTTGGCGGGATCCTACGCATTATCATCATTGGTCGATATTTTCTATAGATTATTTTACTGACAGAGAACCCTCTAATCATTATGTTGATGTAAATTTCAAACTTATCGGTAAAAAAGTCTCATTTTCAGGATTTTTTGGAAATATTGGCAAATTAATATACTTTATCAGCCCCAAAACTTATGAAAAAGTTTTTTGTTTTATATTTAGGGCAGGGACATTATCTTTTAAATTACAAACAATTAAGGAGGAGTAAAATTGAGCTTTAACCAATTTAACGGAACAGATTCTTATATTGCATCAGATGAGCTTCAAAATGCAGTCAATGTTGCAATCGCATTAGAGAAACCTTTGCTTATAAAGGGTGAGCCGGGCACAGGCAAGACACTTTTAGCAAAAAATATAGCTGAATCTCTTAAAAAACCATTTTTTATCTGGAATATCAAATCTACTACCAAAGCACAAGAGGGTCTTTATGTATATGATACTGTAAGCAGGCTCAATGATGCAAGGTTTAAAGATAAAGATATCTCCAATGTCAAACAGTATATAAAATTTGGACAGCTTGCCAAATCTTTCCTATCTGATGAAAAATCTGTTTTACTAATTGATGAGATCGATAAAGCAGATATAGAGTTTCCGAATGACCTTCTCAATGAACTTGATAATATGACTTTTTATATTTATGAGACAGATGAATTTGTATCTTCCAAACATCGACCTATAGTTATTATCACTAGCAATTCTGAAAAGGAGCTTCCAGATGCATTTTTGAGAAGGTGCATCTTTCACTATATTGAGTTTCCTACACCAGAGCTTATGAAAGATATTGTTAATGTCCATTTTCCCAATATAGAGAATAAACTAATGAATCATGCTCTTGAAATATTTTATAAATTGAGAGAGATTGACCAATTAAGAAAGAAGCCCTCTACCAGTGAATTGATAGATTGGATAGCCATTCTTTTGAAAACCAACAGCAGTTTATCCTTTGATAAACTTAGTGATATCCCATTCTTGGGCACACTTATAAAGAAAGAGGAGGATCTTGAGCTTTTTAAAAATAGCAGATTTGTAGACAAAAGAAAATTTGGGGTTCTTTAAAATGTTTATTGATTTCTTTTATCATTTAAAAAGTTTTAAAATTCCAGTATCAATAACAGAGTGGTTGACCTTTATGAGTGCACTTGAAAATGGTTTTGGCAATAGCACCCTTACAGGTTTTTACTATCTTGGAAGGTCTATCCTTATTAAATCTGAGGTATTTTATGATCAATATGATATTGCTTTTAAAACTTATTTTGAGAATATCAAGATAAATGAACTTGATTTTACTAATGTAATGGAGTGGCTTAAAAATGCTATTGCCAGAAGAGAACTATCAAAAGAGGATATGGAGAAGATAAAAACTTACACTTTTGATGAGTTAAAGAAACTTTTTGAGGAGAGGCTCAAGGAGCAGAAAGAGCAGCATAATGGTGGCAGTAAATGGATAGGCACAGGTGGGACATCACCTTTTGGTCACTCTGGGTATCACCCCGGCGGGATAAGGATAGGCGGTGATACTAACAATAAATCTGCTGTTCAAATTGCTTCAGAGAGGAGATTTAAAAATTATAGAAATGATATAATGCTCGATATAAGACAGATGAAAGTTGCTCTCAAAAAGCTTAGAATACTCAAGAATATTGGTCTTGAAGATCAGCTTGATATAGATGAAACCATTGATAAAACATGTAAAAATTTTGGAGAGATAGAATTAATTTTTAAAAGATCCCGTAAAAACAATGCAAAACTCCTTCTTCTTATGGATACAGGTGGTTCTATGCTCCCATATGCTGAGCTTGTAGATAGGTTATTTTCTGCTGCCAACTCAGCAAATCACTTTAGAGATTTTCAGCATTTCTATTTTCACAACTGCGTTTATGACAATCTTTATATTGATTCTTACACCAATGAAACTTACCCAACACCCCTCCTTCTCAAAAATTTTCCATCTGACTACAAAGTTATAATGGTAGGGGATGCAATGATGGCACCATCAGAGCTTTTTATGAAGGGTGGAGCGATAGATTACTACTACTATAATGAAGTGACAGGTATAGAGTGGCTTAACAGACTTTACAATCACTTCTCCTCGATAGTATGGCTCAATCCTATAAAATCTCACTACTGGAATCATCCTACTGTAAAAGCGATATACAAGCAGATACCGATGTTTGAGCTTACAGTCAAAGGTCTTGAGGAAGCGGTTGGTGAACTTGTAAGAAGAGTGGCATAATAAATGGATGAGATAGAGAGTAAAGGGGGGAAAAATTCCACCACTGATACTAAGAAAAAAACAGAGATAGACAAGATTAACTTAGAATTAGACAAAGTGGAACTTGATAAGCTCAATATTGACGAGCTTATAGAAGAGACAGAAACTCTTATCAAAGAGAAGCAGGAAGGGGAGAAAGCATCAGCTCCAAAAGAGGAGCCTCCTCCAACTATCCCTACCCAAGCACTATCAGAAGAACCTCCTAAAAAAAAGCTTCGATTTGATATTGTTATCCTGATATTTGTTACATTTGTTATGCTTATATTTTTAATTTTATCTGTTTTGGAATATTTCAAGAAACCTATTATAAAAACTGATTTCCATAAAATAGATACAAGTATTTTCTGGATTACACCTTCCAAAAAATTAGTGTCTGAGGAGCAGCAGAAAATTAAAAATTACGATTTTGATTTTAAATTTTCTTATCAGTTTCACAGTATTAAGGGGAGAAGGATTTTATATACCAATTTAGTTACCAAATTTAAATCAAAAGCTACTATCCCTATGGATAAACTTTACCAGAGTATTAGCGAATCTATTATTGATGATTTTAAGAAGACATTCCAGAATAACTTTCTTGAAGATATAAAAAATTATCAAGATATCATATCTGAGATTATTCAAAACCGAGCAGTAGATATTATTAAGCAGAGTGCCTCTGATATTGATATAAATGAAGTTGTAAAGGGTATAAATTTTAAAGTATTTATAGTTTCTGAGTAAAAGTTCAATATTTTTGCTCTTGTAAAGATATTTATTAAATTTACATTAAAATAAAGGTTAGATGATGAAGAGATTAATTGAGAAGAAAATATTAAATAATCAGAGAATATCTGTTGAGGAGGGGGTATTTCTATTTAAAAATTTTGATATAGTAGAATTAGGTAAGCTTGCCTCTCTCAAGATAGATAATAAAGTATATTTTAATATAAACAAGCATATCAATCCTACTAATCTATGTGTCAATAGGTGCAAATTCTGTGCATTTTCAAGAAGTAAGGGGGAAGATGGAGGTTACGAATACTCTATAGATAAAATTCTTGATTATACCAAAGATTCAGAATATCATGGGACAACAGAATTTCATATTGTTGGTGGACTTCACCCAGACAAACCATTTTCATACTATACTGATTTGATAAAAGCTCTCAAAAATAGACACCCTAATATCACAGTCAAAGCTTATACTGCTGTTGAGATAGATTATTATAGTAAAATCTCAAATATGCCTATTGAGGGTGTTTTTGAAAAATTATTAGCTGCAGGTCTTGATTTAATGCCGGGTGGTGGAGCTGAAATATTAAAAGAGAGTGTAAGGAGTAAAATTTGTCCTGAAAAGATATCTGCCCAAAGATGGCTTGATATTATAGAAACAGCACATAAATTTGGTATAAAAACCAACTGCACTATGCTTTATGGACATATAGAGAGTATTGAGGATAGGTTGTTTCACCTAAATAAGTTAAGAGAGCTTCAAGATAAAACAGGTGGTTTCCTTGCATTTATTCCTCTATCTTTTCACGCCAAAAATACTGATATAAAGAAATATCCTTACACAACAGGTGTAGATGACCTTAAAACAATTGCTGTAAGCAGATTATTTCTTGACAATATCAAAAATATAAAAGCTTATTGGGTTATGCTTACCGAGAAAATAGCTCAAGTTGCTCTCTCTTTTGGAGCAAATGACCTTGATGGGACAGTTGTCAAAGAGAAAATTACCCACTTTGCAGAGGCATTATCAAAGGAGGGTTTGAGTATAGATGAAATAATTTATCTGATTAAAAAAGCTGATAAAATACCAGTAGAGAGGGATTCTTTTTACAATGAGCTCAAATATTATTAATAGGAAAGAAGCTTTATCACTCCTTGAAAATGAAAGTTTGCTTACACTTGGTGAGATGGCAAATGATATCAAGAAGAAGATACACAATAACTCTAAACTAATTACTTTTGTTATTGACAGAAATATCAATTACACAAATATATGTAAGTGTAAATGTAAGTTCTGTGCATTTTACAGAGAAGAGGATAGCAAAGATGCTTATCTTTTGGATAAGGAGCAGATTTTCCAGAAGATAGAGGAAACGATTGATCTTCAAGGGACTCAGATACTTATACAAGGGGGGCTGCACCCTTTACTAAAGATTAATTACTTTACAGATCTTTTCTCCTCAATAAAGAATCGTTACAATATAAATATACATGGGCTTTCTGCCCCTGAAATATGGCATATTGCTCAAAATTCAGGAATATCAGTTGAAGATACATTAAAAAGATTAAAAGATAGTGGGCTTGGTTCTATCCCCGGTGGTGGTGCTGAAATACTTGTTGATAAAGTAAGAAGTCAGATCAGTCCCAACAAAATATCTTGGGATAAATGGGCATACGTTATCAAAACAGCCCACAAACTTGGTATCAGAACAAGTGCAACAATGATGTTTGGGACAGTTGAAAATAGTGAAGATATTGTAGAACATTTGTTTAGGGTGAGGGAGATTCAGGAAGAGAGTGGTGGATTTACTGCATTTATATGTTGGAGTTTCCAACCGTTAAATACAGAGTTGCATAAGAGTGTAAATTACTCATCAACAGGGGTTGATTTTCTTAAAATATTAGCATTAAGCAGGATAGTTCTTAATAATATCAAAAATATACAAACTTCTTGGGTTACTCAAGGCTCCAAAATTGCCCAAACTTCCCTCTTCTTTGGAGCTAACGATTTTGGAAGCACCATGATAGAGGAGAATGTTGTTGCAGCAGCAGGTGTAAATTTTAGAATGTCGATTGATGATATAGTTTATCTGATAAAGGATGCCGGATTTGAGCCGGCACAGAGGGATACTTTCTATAATATAGTAAGAAAATTATAATATAAATGTTTGTAATCTTAACTTAAATCCGATCCTAACATCCTCAATCTGTCGTAGAGTTTAACTTATTTTTTACCCTATCTATAAAATTAAGTGCATTAAGTGGTGTAGAGTTTTCAATATCAAAATTTTTTATCTCTTCGATAATTTTATCGGTTGTGTTTCTCTGCAATGCCTCAAATATAGAAACTTGCCTGAATTTACTCTTTATTTTTGGTGTTTCTCTATTTTCAAGTTTGTTTAGTATCTCTTTTGCTCTTGTTATGACTTTTTCAGGTAATTTTGCCAGATGTGCAACCTCTATCCCATAACTTTTGTCAGCAGGACCTTTTACGATCTGTCTTAAAAAGAGTAATCTATCATTTATCTCCATAACATTAACAGAGAAATTGGATATATTTGGAAAGTCAGACTCCAATGATGTTAATTCGTGATAGTGTGTTGCAAAGAGGGTAAAAATTTTTTTATTAATATTTGCAAGGAATTCAAGGATAGCCCATGCAATACTCATTCCATCGTAAGTGCTTGTCCCTCTTCCAAGTTCATCCAAGATTATAAAACTATTGTCAGTGATGTTGTTTAAAATATAACTTGTTTCATTCATCTCAACCATAAATGTGCTTTCACCTTCAATAATTTTATCTCTTGCCCCAATTCTTGAAAAAATTCTGTTAAAAATAGGGTAAATCATCTTGGATGCAGGAACAAAACACCCCATTTGTGCCATAATTATGATAAGTGCACACTGTCTCATATATGTAGATTTTCCTGCCATATTAGGACCTGTGATAATGAAGATGTTGTTATCACTATCCATTGTAAGATTGTTAGGGATAAAATTTTCCTTAAGTATTTGAGATAGTATTGGATGTTTGCCATCGATTATCTGAAGTTGGTTTGAGTCTGTAATTTCAGGTTTGGAGTAATTGTTTTTCAATGAGACCTCAGTAAAAGAGATGAGTATATCTATCTCTGCAATGATTTCGGATGCTGATTTTATCCTTTTACAGAAAGTTTGGAGTTGCGATACGAGATCAAAATAAATTTCTTTTTCAATTTTCTCTATCTTCTCATCTGCCGAAAGTATCTTCTCTTCAAAATCTTTGAGCTGCTCTGTAATGTATCTTTCAGCATTTACAAGAGTCTGCTTCCTAATAAAATCTGAAGGGATGTTATCTGTATTTCTTTTGGTAATTTCAATAAAATAGCCGAATACTTTGTTGTATTTTATCTTTATTGGGATATTGTGTAGTGATTTTATCTCATTTTCGTAGTTTAAAAGCCATTTTTTTGTGTTTAATCTTACTTCTCTCAGCTCATCAAGTTCGTGGTTTATACCTTTGTTTATATAGTTCCCCTCATTGAGATTATTTGAAGGATCAGGTAGGATATATTTTTCTATAATGTCAACAACTTCTCTTAAATATTCAATTTTACTGCTTAATGTATGTGCAAGTTGACTATCTGATTTTAATAGGGTTTCTTTTATATCAGGAAATTTCATTATATAATTTTTCAGTGTGATAAGATTTTGAGGTAAAATATTTTTTAAGGCAATTTTACTGTTTAATCTCTCAATGTCTCCAAGTGAGTTTAATATAGAGATTAGATTTTTTCTCAACTCACTTTTATCTATAAAATCCTCTATAAAATTATACCTCTCTTGCAATACAGAGGCGTCAGTAAGGGGGTAAGATATCCATTTTTTCAGAGTCCGACTCCCCATAGGAGTTTTTGTTTGGTTAATAAGTGAGTAAAGAGAAGCATTATCACGACTGTTTGAAGAGGGTAAAAGTTCAAGATGGTTTAGGGTGTTCTCATTTATATTAAGGAATTTTTTAAGATTTATCTTTTGAGGTAGTTTAAGATTTTTGGGGATGAATTTGTTATTTTCGATTATATATTGTAAAGCTACTTTTATAATTTTTTCTGGAATGTCCTCATTTATCTGTGAGAGCCACTCCTCTATATCTTGAGAGTAATCGGTGCTATCATCTTCATCTATAAAATTTACAGAGAAGTTATAGTTAGATATATTTATCTGTTTTTTTAAGGAAGTAAAATCGTCCTTTGAAATAAATATCTCTTTTGGTAAATACTTCTCTATCTCATCAATTAAATTGTAGAGTGTAACTTCTGTTTCATAGAAGAAATCACCATTTGTAAAATCTACCAGTGAGAGATTTTTATGATAATATACAAAGAGAAAATAGTTTTCAGTTGAAAAGAGGTTATCTATTTCACTGTTGATAGAGGGGGTGATTACTCTTGTTACTGCTCTTTCAACAACTCCTTTTGAAAGTTTGGGATCGCCAATTTGCTCACATATAGCTATTTTAAAACCGAGATCGACTATTTTTTGGGTATAGTTAGCAAGTGCATGATATGGGATGCCGCACATAGGTATCTGGCTCTCCTTGTGCCTGCTTGTAAGGGTGATGTTTAATATTTTTGAGGCTGTAACAGCATCTTCAAAAAACATCTCATAAAAGTCACCCATTCTGAAAAAAAGTATCTTGTCGGGGTGCTCTTTTTTGAAGGTAAGATACTGCTTTAATACAGGAGTAAGATTCTCTTGAAGGTTGTCCATTGGAATTTCTCTGTGTAAATGTTTATAAAATTTTATTTTTTAAAAATTTACTTAACAACCCTATAATCAGTATTGCAAGTATTATACGGGTAACGATTATCAGAAAGCCATTTGCTCCAACTGCCACAAATATCAGAGTATCTTCAAAAACTGCATGGCATAAAGATAAAAATAGTGATGAAAGAAGTATCTCTTTATATGTCATCTTACCGCTCAGAGAATCTTGTATTAATATTCCTGCTCCGTAGGCTATCCCAAGGATAAGACCAACCACCATAGTAACTGATGATTTTTTGGTAAAACCTATATATTTTAAAGGAAAATTAATTATATCCTGCAATATAAGATAAAATTTAGATTCCTGAAATAACTGATAAAATAGCATAACAAGAATAATAATTGCACTCATCTTGATGCTTAAAATAAAAGCTTTATTAAATGAAGTTATGAAATCAAATTCCATAATAAATTTACCCCTATCCCGGATATAATCCCTATACTCAGCCTAAATAAGACAGTTATATAACTTTTAACCCCTGCTTTTGATAAAACTATAGATTCAATTATCAAATTGTGTGCAATTCCAAGAACAAGACCTATTATGGTAACCTCTTTTGTGGAGAGGTTCATAGGTGTCATTGCTCCTATTGCAGCATAAAGATTAATCATAAATCCAGAGAGTAAAACTATTGATGCTTCAGGGGGTAGCCCCATCAGAAGCATTAATGGTTTGAAAAAATCTCCTATATTATAAAAAAAGGTTGTATTTTTGAAGTAATCAACAAAAATGTATGTTGGGATAATATAGGGAACTATTTTTAAGGTTACATTTAAGCCGTTTTTCAGACCATTTTTGATAAGTTCCATCTCTCAATTTTTAACATTAATAATTTTTTATTTCAATTAGAATTTAGATGAAATAATTTTTTATTTATTGTATGAAATTTTTATGGATTATAATTGTTCTTATATATTGCTCTCACCCGCAAAGATAAATGTTTTTTTAAAAGTTGTCTCAAAAAGGAGTGATGGTTTTCATAATATAGAGAGCCTTGTCCAAAAAATATCACTATTTGATACAGTCTCCATTATGATCAAAAATGATGGTAGAGCTGAGACAACTGTTGATTTTTCAAATTCTCCCAACATAGACAAAAAGAGTAATACAGTCACAAAATCTATAAATTTATTTAGAGAGCTTACAGGGAATAGAGATTCTTACCTCATAAAGATCGATAAGTTAATCCCTGTTGAAGCTGGACTTGGCGGTGGGAGTTCAAATGCGGGAGTGATACTTAGATTCATTAATTTATTTTACCGAGAACCTCTTAACTTTGATGAGCTTATTGAAAAATCAGCTTTAATAGGCTCTGATGTCCCACTTTTTATTTCAAAGCAAAATACACTTATAATAAAAAATAAGGGTGAAGCTCTTGAATCAGCTCAAAATCCATTCCAAAATCATTCAATTTTACTTATAAAACCAGATTTTTCAATATCTACAAAATGGGCATACAAAAATTTAAATTTTGAGTTGACAAAACCAAAAAAAAATATTAGTAACTTTCACCTCTTTAATGATTTAGAAGATGTTGTTATCAGGGAATACCCCATTATACAGCATATCAAAACATTAATGCTTGCAAGTGGAGCTGATTTATCTCTGATGAGTGGAAGTGGTTCTTCACTCTTCGGTTACTTTCCAGAGCGAGAAAGGATATTTAGTTGCATAGAGAGTATCAACCGCACTATTAAAGTGGATTGTAATTTTATCTACTTTATTTGCAAAAATATAATATAGATTTTTACGTTGGGGTGTAGCCAAGTTGGTAAGGCACGGGGTTTTGGTCCCCGCATTTCGTGGGTTCGAGTCCTACCACCCCAGCTTTTTTTAATTTTATTTACATGAGGATATTATGAATGTAAAGCTTTTTACAGGTAATTCGAATATTCAATTAGCAAAAGGGATATCAGATTCCATAGGTATACCTATAAGCAGTGCTTCAGTCAAAAGATTCAGTGATGGCGAGATAAATGTTGAGATAAATGAAAGTGTCAGAGGAAAGAAAATCTTTGTCATCCAGTCAACATCCTTCCCAGCCAACGAAAATCTTATGGAACTTCTTATTATTGTAGATGCTCTAAAAAGAGCATCAGCAGCTTCAATAACAGCAGTGATTCCATACTACTGTTATGCAAGGCAAGATAGAAAAGTTGCACCAAGAGCTCCAATTACTGCAAAGCTTGTTGCTGATCTTTTACAAACAGCAGGTATAGACAGATTGCTTACAGTTGATTTACATGCAGGTCAGATACAAGGTTTCTTTGATATACCTGTTGACCACCTATACTCACTTCCTGTTATGACCAATTATATCGAGAGCAATATCTCATCAGATAAAAATGAAATAGTTGTTGTTTCCCCTGACGCAGGTGGAGTAGAGAGAGCAAGGCTCTTTGGCAAAAAATTAGAAGCAGGACTTGCAATAATAGACAAAAGACGTGATAAACCAAATCAGAGTCAGGCTCTGCATGTTATAGGGGATGTTTCAAACAAGATTGCTGTAATTGTTGATGATATTGTTGATACGGCTGGAACTTTATGTAACTCTGTAGATGCACTACTTGATAATGGAGCAGTTGCAGTATATGCTTGCATTACTCATCCTGTCCTTTCAGGGCAAGCTGTAGAGCGTCTCAATAACTCCAAAATCTCTAAACTAATAGTTACAGATACGATCCCTTGCAGAACAATTAAAGAGTGCAGTAAAATAGAAGTTTTATCTATTGCAACTTTACTTGCAGAAGCAATTAAAAGAATACATCATGATGTTTCAGTAAGTTCATTATTTGATTAATCATTTGGAGGCTTAAAAAGAAATGGAACAATTTACATTGACAGCTAAATTAAGAGAAACAGTATCCAAAAAAGATAGAAAAATATTTAAAAAAGATGGTATGATCCCAGCTATATTCTATGGTAAGCATATAGAGAAGAATTTGCCTATATTTGTTGATTCTTTGGCTGTAAAAAAGATCATAAAAAAAGAGGGTGGCACCAATGCTTTTATAAAGCTCGAAATTGCAGCTGGAGTTAATAAATCAAATTATTTATCAATAATCAAGGATATTCAATTTGATTCAATTTATAGAATTCCTATTCATGTTGATTTTTACGCTGTTGAAGAGAAAGAGGAGCTTGAAGCAAATGTTCCGGTAGTTGCAAAAGGGACATCTATTGGTGTAAAAAATGGTGGGATACTTCAGATTTTAAGAAAAGAGCTGACAGTAAGATGTTTGCCTCAGTATCTTCCTGAAAAGATAGAAATTGATGTTACCAATCTTGATTTTCACGATTCTGTTCATATAGAGGCTCTATCTCTACCAAATGTAAAATTTCTATTCGACTCTAATTTTACAGTTCTTACTATTGCATCTCCTACAAAGGAAACTGAGGCTAAAGTAGAGACTACAGAAGAGACTACAGGAGAGAATGCTTAAGTGGAGTTGGTTGATTATTCACTAATTGTAGGACTTGGAAATATTGGCAGCAGATATTCAGGAACAAGGCACAATGTTGGATTTTATATTTTGGATAGTTTGACAGAGAGGTTTCAATTTCAATTTTCTAAAAAAAAAATTATAGGGTAGCTGAAAAGGTTTTTATACACAAAGATATCAAAAAAAAATTATATTTTCTCTACCCAGATACCTATATGAACCTCTCAGGTGAAGCAGTTGTTCAGTTTATAAAAGATTATAATTTAAATGATTTTTCAAATGAAAAGCTGATAGTAATTCACGACGATTTGGATTCAGATTTTGGAAAGATAAAAATTAAATTAAGCAGTGGTGACGGTGGGCACAATGGAATTAAATCCATGATATCTGCACTCAAATCTAATAATTTTTACAGATTAAAATTTGGTATTGGCAGACCTTTACTAAAAGAAGAAATTGTAAATTATGTTTTACAACCTTTCACTGTTCAAGAGCAGATTGTTCTTAAAAACCTTTCACACATAATAGAAAAGATAATTATTATTTTAGCGTTAACCAACAATATTAACATAGTTAGTAAATTTTTATGTTCTTCAAAATAATTTTATAATAGGAGGTTTCATATGGGCTTAGCGTCTATTTCGTGGCTTTTTGGTGGTTTAGGATTAGTTTTTGCTTTATACCTTTATAGGTATG
Organism: Candidatus Methylomirabilis sp.; assembly: GCA_020722945.1. GTDB lineage: Bacteria > DYJV01 > DYJV01 > DYJV01 > DYJV01 > DYJV01. The sequence continues at coordinate 12,412 of DYJV01000046.1, forward strand.
TATCAAGTCAGCCTGCTGGTAATGAGAAGATGACAGAGATAGCTGATATGATACATGAAGGAGCATTAGCTTTTCTCAGAAAAGAGTATCAGATTCTTGCAGGTTTTGTTGTAATTGTTACAATACTACTTGGTGTATTTATCAATATTCAGACAGCAATATCTTATTTTTTTGGTGCTGGAGCTTCCATGTTTGCAGGGTTCTGTGGAATGACAGCAGCTACAAAAGCAAATGTAAGGACATCTCAGGCAGCTGCAACAGATGGCCAGTCAAAAGCACTCAATATAGCTTTCAATGGTGGTGCTGTTATGGGTATGGCTGTTGCAGGAATTGGTTTGTTGGGAGTAGGTTTTTTCTATATGATATGGGGTAAAGACCCTGTAACTGCTCAATACCTCAATGGTTTCGGTATGGGTGCAAGTTCGGTTGCTCTGTTTTCAAGAGTTGGTGGTGGTATATATACAAAAGCTGCTGATGTTGGAGCAGACCTTGTTGGAAAAGTAGAAGCAGGGATTCCTGAAGATGACCCACGTAACCCTGGTGTTATCGCTGATAATGTTGGTGATAATGTTGGTGATGTTGCTGGTTTGGGTGCAGATATATTTGAATCTTATGTAAACTCTATAATTGCTTCAATCGCTATTGCAGCTACTACTACTCTTCCTCTTCTTGCTGGCAATAGACTTGAATATATGGCATACCCTTTGGTAATTGTTTTACTCGGAATAATTGCTTCAATGGCATCTATATATGCGATGAAAATATTTGAAAAAGGTGATCCTGCAGAGGCATTAAGATACAGCACATTTGCAGCAGCAGGAGTTTTCCTCGTTTTAGCTTTCTTTGCATGCTTATTTATGAAGCTAAATCTTGGAGCTTTCTGGTCTGTTCTTTTTGGGTGTATATCTGGTATCTTGATAGGTCTTATCACCGAATACTATACAGCAGCAGCTCCAGTCATGAGAATAGCTGAAGCAAGCAAAACAGGCCCTGCTACAACTGTAATTACAGGTATAGCTGTTGGTATGGAGAGTGTTGTTATACCTATAATTTTTATATGTATAGCAATTTTTGGCTCCTACAAATTAGTGGGTTTATACGGTATAGGTTTAGCAGCAGTTGGTATGCTTGCAACAGTTGGTGTTGTTATGTCAGTTGATGCTTACGGTCCTATTGCTGATAATGCAGGTGGAATATCAGAGATGGCAGGACTTGGGCATGAAGTTAGAGCTATTACAGACAAGCTTGATGCTCTTGGTAATACTACAGCTGCTATTGGAAAAGGTTTTGCTATCGGTTCTGCTGCACTTACAGCTTTGGCTCTCTTTTCTGCTTATGGATCAGCCGTAGGTATAACAAGTATAGATTTGATGAATCCTATGGTTGTTATAGGACTCCTGCTTGGTGGTAGTATCCCATGTATTGTTGCGGCTTTTACTATGACATCAGTTGGTAAAGCTGCTTTTGCGATGATAGAAGAAATTAGGAGACAATTCAGAGAAATCCCAGGTTTACTTGAAGGGACAGGCAAGCCTGATCCTGCAACTTGTGTTGCAATAAGCACAGCAGCAGCCCTCAGAGAGATGATTTTACCGGGACTTGTTGCAGTTATATTTCCTGTTGCAGTTGGTCTTGTTCTTGGAGCTGAAGCATTAGGTGGAGCTCTTGCAGGGGCTACTCTTTCAGGTGTTATCCTTGCTCTTTTTATGGCTAATGCTGGTGGTGCATGGGATAATGCTAAAAAAGCTATAGAAAAAGGTGATCTTGAAGGTGAGAAGAAAGGTTCAGATGCTCACAAAGCTGCAGTAGTTGGAGATACAGTTGGTGATCCATTCAAAGATACCTCTGGTCCAGCTATGAATATCCTTATCAAATTGATGAGTATTGTGGCATTGGTTACTGCACCTCTTTTTGTTGTTTCTTAATATTTAATATTAATTCAAAATAGAAAAGCCGAAGATTTTCTTCGGCTTTTTTTTTAACATCTACTCTATTTTTAAATCCAAATTGTAAATTTCAATTTCTAATTGTGAGAGTTAAATTCTGTTAAAATTTGTGATATCTGAAGCACTTCTATAAGAATTTTGTCATATCTATGGAAATACTCAAGCTTTGCCTATTGTATAGTGTCCCAAACAGATACAGGTATATTGATGAATGTGGGGTATCTACTTTTCTGCTTTAATTCTAAAATTTTTTTTAGACTCCTTTTGCCATCTTTGTTAAAATGACAGAGATAGTTTATCCTGAAATTTTCTCTTTTAAATAATAATGAAGAGGGGCAATACTCATTTTTTCTACAATATTGCTTTTTACAACAAAACAATAAAATTCTCCAAAGATTAAGTTTTATTATTATAATATATCTTTTAGAGCTTTTATTTGTGTAGATTTCTAAATCAGTTATAAAATTCTCTTATTGCAAAAATATTTGCAATAATAATTGACAGGTTTTATATTTTTTGTTACTTGTGTAACTCTATTTCTAATATTCAATTTTCCAAATTTAAAATATGGGGAGAAAATGAGATATATTCTAATATTAATAACTATTTTTTTATTTTATACTTTTTTATTTGCTGAAAAAGAGGGTATTGATAGTAATTTTAATAGAGATATATTTAATATAGAAACAATTGTTGTGCCGGGAAGTGCAATTAGTGGTGAGAAGGAGGAGATTGAAAGTTCTACCCTCAAGCTTCATAAAGTGGTTGATTTATCTGAAATTCTTTCAGATGAGTTAGTTGAAATTCAGATGATACGTAAAAGTATGTATGGCAATGAGGTTTCGATACGTGGTTTTGGTCAGGAGAATATGAAAGTTTTTCTGGATGGTGGGGTTATCGAAGGAGCTTGTGGAAGTCGTAAGGATCCTTCACTTTCACATATTAATCCTTTAATGGTTGAAAAAATAGTTGTTCAGGAGGGGCCTTTTGATGTTACAAAGTTAGGTTCTTTAGGGGGGTATATAGATATTACTACAAAAAAGCCTAATTCATCTTTTGAAGGGGAGATACTTGGAAAGGCTGGAAGTTACGGTTTTAATAGTAGTGGTTTTGTAATAGGTGGTGGAACTGAAAAAATCAAAGGTTCTTTAGGTTATAATTTTTCTGAGTCAGACCAGTATAAAGATGGAGCTGGTGAAAGAGTTTGGGAGAAAAGAGAAGGTCTTCAAGCTGCTTACAACAAGAGGGGTAAAGATTTAAAAGCATTCCAAAAAAGTGATATATGGGGGAAAGTAGAGATTTATCCCCTCCAAAATCACACAATGTCGTTGGAACATACCTATGGTAAAGGTGAAGATATTCTCACTCCGAGAGCTCTATTTGATATAGATGAGGAGATAAGTAATTTAAGCAAAGTAAGCTGGGAGATAAAAAATCTTGGTGTTTTATCAGATAAAATTACTATTTCTATGTATCGCAATGATGTAGAGCATTTACCTTTTCAAAAATATAGAAATGTTTCTGCTCCAAAAAATAATAAAGCAGAGTCTATTATTAACGGTGGCACAATTCAAAATATTACTAAAACTGATTTTGCCAATTTTATATATGGATTTGATTTTTATTTTCGTGATTGGTGGGCAGATGTTTACAACACTCTAACAAATGTTAAAATAAATGACAACCTAATACCCTCTGTAGAATCTAAAAATTTTGGTGGATATTTTCAAATGAATAAAGTTTTTGATAAAATGGAGTTTGGGTTTGGCTTGAGATACGACCTATTTCAGCAACAAGCTGATGAAGAATTAATTTTTACAAAATTTATTACCAATGAAAATAGTCAAACTGATAATTTATTAGGTGGAAATATTTCATTTAAATACTTTTTTGATAAGGATACAATGTTTTTTGGAGGGATTGGTCGTAGTTACAGAACACCAACATCCATTGAGCGATACATTCAGAGTAATTCTAAATTTTTTGGTAACCCATGTATAGAGCCTACAGCTAATACAGAATTTGACTTAGGATTCAAATGTATCTATGGAAATTGGATGCTTCAAAGTAAAGTTTTCTACTCTTTTCTAAAAGATTACATATATCAGGAGAAAAATCTTTCTGGTTATAAAAGTTATACGAATATTGATGCTCACATTTTTGGTGGAGATATTAAAGTTATTACTGAACTGGGGTATAGATTTTCTCTTGAAAGTGGTCTTGCTTATCAAGTAGGACGAAAAGATAGTTTCCCTGATAATAATATGGATAGAGATCTTGGGCAAATTGCTCCATTAAAAGGGAAATTAAGTTTAAACTATAACAAAAATGATTCAAATAGTAAAAGTGGAGCATTTGGAACTCTTGAATTAATACACTCTGAAGCAGCAGTGGATGTTGATACCGATGTAGGAGAGAAAAAACTTCCAGCATGGGATATTGTAAATTTACGTGTTGGCTACCAATTTAGAGCGTTTAATTTAAATATAGGTGTAGATAATATTTTTGATAAAGAGTATGCTGTGGCAAATTCTTATGAATGGGATGCATTGGGAGGAAGTGGAGCAAACCCATCAATTATTAATGAACCGGGGAGATTCATCTATCTTACAATTGGGTATAATTTTTAGTTACCCCAAGTTTCTTGAAAAAATAATTAATTACTGTTATTGATATTATTGAATGTCTAATTTTTGTTCTATGCTTTACATTTTAACTTGCTATTGGGAAAAGAATTAAAAATTTTATTTACTCAAATTTTTCTACTTTTTTTGATCTGAAAGTTTTTGAAAATTTCATCTGAAAAATTTTTTGAATAAACTTGATGCAAAGGTTTTTTTAAATTTTTGCTCAAAAGTAAAAATGGAAAAGGTTCTCCTCTGTTGAGTGTCAACCGAATTGTGAATAATTTTAAACTTTGTTTTAAAAGATTAAATTCCCTTGTCTGATGATTTACTTTTCAGGAAGAGATTCAATATTTTAATTTTTAGTGGGGGGTAACTTGTTGGCTATTGGAGTATTTTTTAAAACAAGATGGGCAAATTCCAGATAAAAATATTTCGTGATCTTCAACAATAAAACCCTCTGGTGCGATATTATCCTCTTTTAATGCACAGCCTGGTAATTCAAAAGCCTTATTGCATTTACGACAGTGGAAATGATGGTGATGAACTCTATTGGTTCTTTCATACAAATTTCCAAGAAAGGGGTGAGAAATTTTTCTTAGCCATCCAGCATCTATTAAAATTTTTAAGTTTCTATAAACTGTTGCTTGATTGAGTGATTTGACAAATTTCCGACCCTGCTGAAGAATCTCCTCCACTCCCAAAGGCCTTTCTTGCTGAATGAATATTTGTTCTAATGCAATTTTTTGGCTGGTTTTCCTTTTCAAAATATAAAATCTCCTCTTTCGTTTAAAGATTCAAACTTTGGTGTAAATAATTTTTGTATTATAAAGTAAGCTTTGGTAGAAAAGCAAAAGCTTACTTTATTTTCTAATTTTGTAATATATACTTCCACTCTGAGATATTTCTTGTTTGGCTATCAAAGTTGATACCAACAAGGAA
>DYJV01000047.1 GCA_020722945.1 Candidatus Methylomirabilis sp.
GGTAAAACCTGTGATTCGTAAAAAATCTAATAAAAAACAGGTAAAACCTGTGATTTGTGAAAAATCTAATAAGTTTACTTCAAACCCATTGTTAGTAAATGCTAATGAATTTTTTAAAACAATATACGCTTATAATCGGCTAAAAATAGAAAAATTTTTGGATGTTGAATTAACTAATGCAGAAATTCAACAGCTAAAAATTCCGAACTATGTGTTTAAACTCAGCCAAGATTTTAAAATTCCACTTCCCGAGTTAATTAATTATATTTTAAGAGATTTTGTAATAAAATTTAATTATGGTGAAGGAAAATTAAAAAAATCTATCTGGAAAAATTTTCAGAAGATTACAAGTTTGACACCTGAACAAAAATGTGATGTATATATAGCATTATTCAAAAAGTAGCGCGGAGATTAAGATTAATGCAATACAAAATATTACAACTCGGAAAAACAAGTGAGTGGTATTCAGAAGCATTAAAAACTGTTTTAAAAGAAAAACCAAACACAATTATGTTTATTTGTAAAAACATGTCAGAAGCAAAACGACAATATAACAACTTTATGCAATATATAGATGAACAAAAATCAATAATTATTAAGTCTTTTAAACAAACAAAACATAAATTAATTATTACGTTTAAAAATAATTCAACACTTGTATTTACCATGTCTTCCAGCATTGAAAACCCCTCGCTTTAGCCGTGGGGAGGCAACAGCATATAGGTAGCAAGAGGGTTTTTACTTGCTCCTGTGGAGTAAAATTAGACAGGGATTTATCAGGAGCCAGGAATATATTTCTCAAGAATATATCCCTGGCGACGAAAGATCTTTCCATGCTGCAGATTTAAGGTCTGTAGTATGAACCTTTGTTAATAGGTAGAAGTATCTATTAACGGAAATAGATCGGAATGGTGTGTATGAAAAACTTGAAATATAAATCCAGAGAAGAAATAAGTAAGTACTGTAAAAAACTAAGACAAGAAGGAAAATTTGCATCAGAAATTTCAAGAGAACTTAAAAAAGCTGGTGTTAACTGGACTACAAGACAAATTAATAACTGCATAAGACATGTTATAAAAACAAATAAATTAGGTAAAACAGAAAGAAAACCAAAATATAAATTTGAAAATGGTGTATATACTGTTTTTTATGGGAAGAATAAAAAAGTTTCAGCAACAGAAGAACAGATACAAAAAGCATTTAGTTTATATTGTACAGCAGACTTAACACTTAATCAAGTTTCTACGGAAATGGGCTGGAGTAGAGATGAATTTTATGCTATCAAAACAGCGTTTAGTATCACAAAAGATTCATTGCCATTCACACCAGAACAGATAGATTTACTAACGCCAGAAGAAATATCTGAACGAGTTAGAATAGAAAAGAAAAGATATGCTTTAAAGAAATACCAAGATTCAAAATACAAAGATATAAAACGTGAAGTTGATAAATTTAATAAATCTGACTATTGGTACAAAGAATTTGCAAATAGAATTAATGCTATAAATCCTAGTGTTTATCCTGTCACTAAGTTGAATATAGATAATGAAATTGAACGCCTATTAATAATAACAGATATTCATTCTGGATTGAAAATCGACAGTCCTTGGAATAAATACGACTTTGAAGTAATGAAACATAGGTTCAATATTCTTGCTAATACTATATGTAGCACAATTAGACCATGTAGATTAACAATAGCAGAACTTGGTGATTCTGTTCATGGGATTATTAAAGGTAATATCAAACATCATTCAGAAAATGTCATAGATTCTGTTTTTAATGTAACTGAGTGTCTATCCAATCTGTTTGTGACACTGATTAATTCTGGTTTTTCATTAAGATTTACTAAAGTCAATGGCAATCACTCAAGTATTGAAAAAACATATGAAGATAGAACAGATGATGAAAACTTTGGAAGAATTGTTTACTGGGGATTAAAGATTAAATTCCAAAATTTCAAACAGATAGAATTTATTGATCCTATTTATAATATGTCATTGATTAAATTCTTCGATTATAGTATAATTTGTTGTCATGGTCATCAAGGCGATATTAAGCGATTAGCTGAAATGGAAAAAATGTGGAGAAATGACAATGTAATTGAAATTCAAGCTGGTCATTTGCATCATAGAAAAATTGAAGAGTTCAATGGAATATCTGTGTTTTACAATGAATGTTTCTGTGGCAATGATCACTATTCAATTTCTAAAGCTCTCGGTAGTAATTGTGGTTGTAGATTAGTAACCTATGATAAATCAGGTCGTAGAGAAGAAAGATTGATTTTATTAAAATGAAAATAATAGAATATTTTTTAATTGTTTTGTTGGTTTTGGCTTTCTATGATATAATTGAAATAGCTCTTAACAATCGGAAAGCTTATGAAAACAATAACAAGACGAAGAAGTTTTAACAATTTAATAGTTTATGCTAATCAAGAAGAATTAGATCGCTGTTTAGCCATTCTAATTCAATTTAAAAATTCATTACAAAAGATAATCCCGTATAGAATACATAGATTATCAATTGATATTATTAATTTTGATTTTTTTTCTTGTTCTTTAATATCAAATTGTGATAAGATAGAGTTCATGTTAGATAGGCAACAAGTATTATCTATCATAAACGGTAACACAAAACTAATAAATCAGGTGCTAACGTTGACAGCAAGTAATTAATATATTAACATCTATAATAGGAGATTAAACATGAATTTTTATTTGAAACTGGGTGTAAATGCTGACAAGAACCGTGTTCGTTTTAACTTTGTTAATGCTATTCATATAATTAACAATATTAATATCCTTGAACATTTTGTAAATGTTCAGATAAGAGCATATGCTTCTCTGGAAGCATACAATTACACGTCCACAATAATGACAAATTCCCCAAAAATACCAGATAATATTGCTATGATAGATGATAATCGTCACATTTCTGAAACAAATCAAACAATTCCCATAGCATCACTTAAAAAATTCGATGTTCCTGATACAATCACAGACCCTGTTGAACGTATTAAATATGCTGTTTATCAATATTTGATTGCCGATGTCATTGATTATAAGAATGGCGTTGTTGAAGAAATTTAATAATATTTGTGTAATAAAAAAGCCCTGTTTTTAAATAGGAATAGGGCTTAAATTTGAAAAAATGGAAATGTCTTTTATGAGCGAAACCAATATTAAACGTGAAGATATTGCTAATTCTATTTTTGATGCACTTGCTTTATATATAGTTGAACAGAAGTTTCATAGCTTTTTAAAGAACTTAACACAAGAAAATTTAAAACCGATTCAAGATGAAGTTGAAAAGCTTTTAATCAAAAATGGATTTGGAATAGAATAATTTGATAATGATTAACAAATGATATTATAATTTAAATTATTTAATTTTAAATATGTAGGTATAACCAATGAACAAACAAAAAGAATTCTCAGAAATTAGACACATTAATTGGCGTTCTGGTGGTGGTCTTGGTAAACAGATTATGGCAACTGCTGTACTAAAAGCACTTAGATCACAGAATCCAAATGCAGTTATTCATGCTATGACAAGTTATCCAGAAGCTTTTACAGGACTTGAAGATGTTATTGATCGCATTTATCCTTTGAACGTAGTTCCTCATTTTTATGAAGATCACAAAGAATATGAAGTTATGGAAGTTGAACCTTATACTGATCTTCATTATAGAAAAGGCGAAATGCACCTAATTGAAGCATGGTGTAAGATGCTTGGTATTCAGGCTCCTTCTACTTTGGTTGGTATAATTAAGCTTCTTGATGAAGAAAAGAAAGCTGCTGAACAATTTATAGCACAGGTTAAACTTGATCGTCCATTGATTGCATTTCAACCATTTGGTGGCACTTCTTACTATTCACCACAGGAAGCCAATAATCCAACCAGACCGATGCACTACAGAGAAATTCCTGTTAATACAGCACAGGAAATTATTGATTATCTTGTTAATCTTGGTTATGCTGTCATCCATATTGGACTTCCAACAGAACCACAATTAAAAAATTGCTTAAGATTATCAGATAAAGACCCGCTCAATCCTCGTTATATTTTCGCCCTTCTTGATCGTTGCCATTATGGTATTTTCATTGATAGCTTTTGTCAACATGCATGGGCAGCACTTGGGAAGAAAAATGCGATTGTTCTATGGGGTGGTACCAATCCAAAAACACTGGGTTATCCAACTAACGTGAATATGACTCAGCCAAAATCTTGTACAAATTTACATTGTAACAGACCAAATACTTTCATGTTTGATTTTGGTGGTAATGGTCAACATTGGCGTTGTGTAGTTGGTGGTAAATGTATGAAATTTGATGCAAAGGATGTTGTCAGACGTTTCATTGAAATTAATGAAAGTAGCAAGATCGAACAGTTTGAAAAGATGCTAAAAAAAACAGCATCATAAATTGTTGATAATATTCCTATCACAAACAAACCAAAAAAAAAAATAATATCAATTGTTAAAATTAGACAGGGATTTATCAGGAGCCAGGAATATATTTCTCAAGAATATATCCCTGGCGACGAAAGATCTTTCCATGCTGCAGATTTAAGGTCTGTAGTATGAACCTTTGTTAATAGGTAGAAGTATCTATTAACGGAAATAGATCGGAAATAGATCGGAGAACTCTGCTTAGCTGGGAAAATAGCGGCAAGCTTGTTTCCTAAATGTTGCTGATTCAATGAATTGTAAATTTATTATGCTAACTGGTAAATACAATATTACTATGTCTTCCAGCATTGAAAACCTCTCGCTTTAGCCGTGGGAAGTAGTCACAATAGATGGCCCTGTTAATACATGTTTTATTATTCATTTGATTTGTGATATTGTAGAAAGAGAGTTATCAAAAAAATATGGCCAATAAATACTTTGTTTTGCCAGATGAAACTAAAGTGTTTCTTATGCAATTGCCAGTTGAATGTGAAACCGCTGCAATTGCTACATGTACACAAGTTAACTATGATATAGTAAATGAAGTTATGCACAGAATTAGAAAACTTCCTGATGTTATTGAAAATCCTATTTATGGTAATCTTTTAACTATATTATATACTTTATTAAAACTTGGGTTTTGGAAAAAAGAATTAACATTAACACAGTTTATTAATAAAGAAGCAGTACCAAATAAAACAATGATGTTAGTTAAGCGAAATGTAACACAGCAACATTGGGTTGTGTTTGCTGGAATAACAACTGTTCAAGATAATAGCGAAATTAATAGAACTATAGATTTGTATCACTTTCATTGGGGTTACGAATTGAAACCAAAAGCACTAACAAGAGAACAAGTTATTGATTATTTTACAACGGATGGCCCTGTTAATACATGCTTTATTGTCTATAAATGTAATATAATTAAAAAGTTAACCGAATCGCTCAAAATATGGGTTTTGGCTAAAATAAATTGTATAAAGGGTTTGTTTAGAAAGTGATTTTATGCTATAATAAAAGTTGGTAAAAGTATTATATTTAACACTCTGTAATAAAGTTGAGTTATATCTATGAGCTTTCCAAAAGAAAATTTTCGTGATGATGAAGAATTCGTCAAAATAGTAGAAAGACAAGCAGAACAGAAAGTTCTGTTAAACGTGCTTGATAAGAAAGTAGATCAAGGATTTAATGAAATAAAACAAACTCTTGAAAAACTTGGTAATGATTTTCATTATACTCAGAATAACTGTAAGAATTTTGTACCAAAAGATTCAATTAATAATAAATCTTTTTTAATGAAGTTAAACCCAAATATTGTTAAGTTCTTGTTTGTTATAATTATATTGATTATTGGTAAATTGTTAGGCGTAGAGATACCAATTAAGTGACAAAAATATAATGAAAAAACCAAAAGAAGTTCGATCTAAAACTTCTGAAATAAAACAAACAGAACGAATAGAACAAACAATAGCAGAAAAAAAATTTAACAGGTGTGAATTTTGTAAAGAAGAATTTAGTATAAATCATTTAACAAGATGTAATTCCGTTTCAATTTGTGAAAACTGTCTTAAGGATTATTGTGAATATTGTAAAGAAATTAAACCATTTATCACTGTTAGAAAAGATTTTAACAATAAAGAACATACATTTAAACAATTATGTTCAGATTGTTACTTAAAATTATGTGATATAATATATATAATGGATAAGAACTACGGAATAAATAATTTGAATAAAAATAACTTAGGTGACACAAATGAAGATATCTAATATTGGATTAGAACTGGTTAAACATTTTGAAGGTAAACATCTTAAAGGTTATTTGTGTCCTGCCAATGTACCTACAATTGGATATGGCCATACTGGGTTGGTTGATGGCAAACCTATTAAAATAGGAATGATTATTACAGAAGAAAAAGCAGATGAATTGCTTAGACAGGATATGAATACGTTTGAAAAGGCGGTTAAATCTTTGGTTAAAGTTCCTTTATCTCAAAATCAATTTGATACACTTGTATCATTTGTATTTAATGTTGGTATTGGTGCTTTAAGATCATCTACCCTTTTAAAGCTATTAAATAAAGGCTTATATAACGAAGTTCCAGCTCAATTGATGCGTTGGAATAAAGGTGGTGGTAGAGTATTAGCTGGTCTAACAAGACGTAGAAAATCAGAAGGCTACTTGTGGTCAACTGGTAAATTTAATCATTTTAATGAGTGATATATTGTAACTGCATCTAAATATTAGAAGTATAGGACTAAGTACGCTGGGGCACAGCAGATTTTAAGCTTGTGGAGATAGTTCATTAGAGCTGTGTCATTGAAGTAAGAAAAAGAATGCTTAGTAAACTAAGCAGAAGCCACAGGGCTTGTCCCGTGGAATGACACAGGAATATATATTTAAATGATAGGAGTTTTTAAACAATGAATAACACAGAAACAGATAAGAATATATCAGAACAGAATAATAAAACAGCTGGAGTACCAAAGAAAAATGGTTCTGGTGGTGGAATGCGTAAAAATCAGGGTCGTGGTGGTTGTGCAAATCCAAGACAAAGTGGAAAAAGCAAAAATCGTTAATTTTAATGTTGACAGCAAGTAATTGATATGTTAACATCTGTTACAAGAGATTAATAGATGTTTATGTAGACAGAGATATGAATGGAGCAAGAAATGTATTCTTACAGAATATATCTCTTGGTCTAATAGATTCTTTTATACTGGACGTATATTCCAGTATAAAGCTCAGTTAACAACCAGTAACAGTTGTTAATGGAAATAAATCGGAAAATTGTGGGAAAGTTATTAGATGCTTACAGAAAGTTGTCCTTGGGTTTCTATGAAAAGCTTAAATCTTCGTGTGATAAATGTAATGGGGAAGGTATAATAAAAACATCACCACAAACATTTGTTGATTGTAATTGCACAAAGATATTTCTGAAATACAAAGAATTTATAAAATCTGGAATATCTATCAATTATCTGATAGGTGGTTATAAAACAGAGTCAGATATTTTTGATGATGAGAACAAAAACAGAATTAACAAATTAATAAAGTACTTAATGCGATTAAACCAGTTAAGTTTATCTGGTAGCGTATTGGTGACTACAAGTGATGACAATTCAGAATGTACTTCTTTGATATCAAATAAGATAACGAAATATCTAGTAGAGTTGGAAAAGTCGGCAATATTGATAAAGGGTATAGATATCATACGTGCTATTTCCAATTATGATTTTATGAATGAGATGATCGAAGAATTAAACAAATTTCAGTATCTTATAATAGATAATTTTCCTACAGATACTAATAAATATCTTACTGATAAAAGTTCATTTTCACATATTCAGTTTATGCAGTTTTTGTCATATAGATTATCTGCTAATCTTAAAACCATAATTTGTTGTGATGGTTCTGTCGATTCTATTTCTAAGAATTACTCTGATGAAATATTTGCTTTCTTATACAAGAATTACTTACAATGTATTGTAACTTCATTAAAAGGAAAACAGAGTGCTACTTTGAAAGTTATAAAAGAAAACCCAGAATATGCTGAAGTATTTTCAGATATTAAAATATCTTCAGAAAGCAAATCAAAAGGTATTAATAAAAAGCCAACTAGGGGTCAATCTTTAATATGAAATCAGAATGTTTAGATACAGAACTATCTGTGTTATTTGCGCTGTTTAAATTTGGATGTTCTGCTTTAAAAGAGCTAGAAAATCTTGGTACAAAATCTGAATACTTTGCTAATCTTATTCATCGTGAAATATTTATAGAAATGTCACAGATTCTTGGTAAAACACAGACAATTACGCTCAGTGCTTTTTTGACTTATTATAAAAATAACAAACAGACAAATCCAAAGGAAATAATAAAGCTAGAAACATGTTTAAAAGATATTAAGAATCATTCCTGTTTAATAACTGATCTTAAAAGCTATGTAAGTGATCTTAGGAAGTATTATTGTATAAGAACAGTTCTTGCAAAAATAAGCACCAAGATTGATAATCTTGATATCAATTTTGATGATAATATTTCTGATATAAAGGATGTTCTTGACAAAGTAACAAAAGAAATGAATCCTACACAAATTAAACGTGTTATGGGTATGAAAGAAAGTTTAAATGAAAGAATACAACATGTTCATGATGTTAAGAATCAACCGGATAAGCTAGGTCTTATTGAAACTGGACTAATTAATATAGATAAATATATAGGTAGGCAGTCTGGTGGTGATTTTATTATTTACAATGCAAAAACAAACATGGGTAAATCTATGTTTATGGCCCATACCGCTGTTCATAATTGGCTTAAAGGTAGAAAAGTTATTGTTATAACCATAGAAATGTCAGCAAGTCAGTGGTTATTTAGAATGGATTCAAAGCTTACAAGAATAGAACATAGAGAATTCCACATGGGAAGTATTAGTGAAAGTTCAGAACTATTGGATAAATGGAAAAATACAATAAATAATATAAATAATCCTTTTGATTTATTATGTTATTGGGTACCATCGGATTGTACAATAGCTAAAGTTCGTTCGATTATAGAAAATAATCCATTTAAACCTGATTTGGTTGTAGTAGATTATGCTGGTGATATGAAGTCTAATTTATATGGAAAGTCTGATTTTGAAGCAGCAGCACAGGCAGAAATTTACTCAGGTTTAAAAGAATTAGCGGGTGATTATGACTTAACACTTTATTCAGCACAACAAATTCGTAGAGATGTTAAAAAGATAGATTCAGAGTCTGGAGCATTAACGCAGGTAGCTGCAAATAAAGCAGATATTATTATAGCAATAGAATGTACTAAAGAAGATGAAGATTTTATCACTGAACATAATGGAATTATTTATAATGGTCGTCTTAGTCTATCAATAGTTAAAGGGAGAAATATACCAAAATGTAAAACACAGATTATACCAAACTTTTCAAGAATGGATTTTATTGAAAAAGAATTTGATGAAATGATGCCAGTTGGGTTTACTTCTGTTAAGAGCCAAAAGACTATTAATCAGGAAAAGATTCAGCAATTAGAAAAGAAACTAGATGATAAACAATTAAATGAAAATAATTTTAATGAAAATGAAATAATTTTGCTTGACTAATCGTTTATCTTATGTTATTCTATTAAATATTCAGGATGTTAACAATAAATAATTGATATGTTAACATCTGTTATAAAAATTTAGACAATGTGTTCTTAAAGAATATATTTCTTGGTCTAATAGATTCTTTTATACTGGACGTATATTCCAGTATAAACTTCGGTTAACAATTGGTAATACTTGTTAACGGAAATAAATCGGAGTAATAAATGGATGTCGTCGTTAATACCGAAAAGTTTAAAGCATTCCTTGAACGTTGTCACTTACAAGGAATAATTAAAGACTTGGTTATTCATACTACCGGCCAAAGTGGTCTTATGAGTAAATTTTCAGATAAAGGTAAATCAATGTATTGCGAAGTTTATTTGTCTGAAAGCAAAACTCATGAAGAAGGTAATATCAGAGTACCATCTTTGAAGAAGATTATAGAAATTATGAAAAGATGTGATTCTGAACTTATCAGAATTAAATCAACAAAGGACGCTATAGCTTTTACAGATGGAAATGTTGTTGGTAAATTTAATGCAAACATTTTACAATCATCGGATGCAGAGTTGGTAGAATCTTATGACCCGATTGCAAAAAATTTAAATTTGTTTGATAAGACGTCTTTGTGTTATGTAAATGGTATTGTTAATTATAAAAATGGATTTGAACTACCAATTAGTATGTTAGTAACTGTTGTGGAAGATGCAAAGGCATTTTCATATGAAGTGTTTACGCTGGAATATGTTAAAGGTAATCTTAAATGTAAGCTTGAAAATACAGCAACCACTGAAAAATTCACAAGAGTTATTTCTGATGGCAATAGCTTTGGAGATGTTGCAAGTTTACCATCGGTAGAGTTAGCTATGGGTTTTAAAGAAATGGTAAAGTGTTTAGATAAAACCTGTGGCAAAGAACAGATTAAACTTTATATAGATGAAAAAGCAGTACTTTTCACAAATGGAAAAGATGTTTTTTATAATTTAAATTGTATCTAATAAGGAGAAATTAGAATGGCTTACTACAATGCATCAGAATTAAAGGCTAAATTGAATGGTGGTAAAACACGTGAACTTGTTATGGGTAAAAATGAACAGAAATCTATCTGGATTCCAAAAGATGCTTTCTTTTTTGTTAGAAAACATTATGAAATTCAGAAAGTACCTGGTGTTACAACAAACAAGAAATCGTGTTGGTGTCTTAACACAGAATATGGAAAAGATAGTAAACAGTGTAGAATTTGTAATCATATCAATGATCTGTGGAATAAATGGAGAAATACTAGCAACAAAGAAGAAAAACAAAAACTTCAATTGTTGATTAATAGATTTAACGGTGAGTATTTCTACGTTAATGCTATTGATTTTTCTGATCCTGAACAGAAATTTGTTGCTGTTAAATTTACCCCAGCAAAAATTAGAGAAGTGATGAATGTAATTGAAAGACATCAAATCGAACATATAAAATGGCTTTATAAAAAAATCATTACTCCTATGGCAAATGGTAAAGATAAAGTTGGGTATGTTCTTACGGAACTTATAGACGACAAAGAAGCAATAGAACTTGCTTCTCATTACGAAGAATTGGCTAGTAGAGATTACGACAAGGGTGGTCTTATTGATTTGGAATCTGCTTATTACAAAAAACAGACTCCAGAGGAACTAGAAGCATACCTTACAAGTACATTTACAGAAGATGATTCTGATTGTGATTCGGAAGTTGATGTATTAGAAACAAATACAGGGAAAAAATCAGAACCTACAGCAAATGTTATTGTTAATAAACAGGAAACAACAAGTATTGATTCTCTGTCGCTTAATGATGGTCTTTCGTTGGATGATGATTTATCTTTAGATGATCTTTCATTAGATGATAAAGTAAAACTCGTTAAGCTTACACCGGAATTTATTAATAAGAATAAAAATGATAGAAAGCTGGTTGGTTCTATTATTGAACACTTCAACGAAAAAGGTTGGATTAAATCTACAAATGATTATGCTGGTGATATCAAACTGGTATATGCTTATGTTAAATCCAACAATGTTGAAATACCTGAATCATTATTTGGCGATGTGGTTCCATTCTAATAACTTTCTTACTCTCTGGGTAGGTAGTTATCCCACTACCTACCCACCTACCTTTACCAGTGTGGTGGAATGGAATACACATCTGACTTAAACTTAGACGACTATATCCCATGATGACTTTAAGTCCTTTCACTGGTATTTTAATGGAAGTATAGCTCAGACGGTTAGAGCAATGTGCTTATAACGCAGAGGTCGTTGGTTCAACTCCAACTACTTCCATTGATAGGATTACTTATAGCTGTGCTATGGTGTCCTACAATGTAAATCAACTATTGATAGCGATAGTGGTTTACTAGTTTTCCAGTTTTTGTGTCTGTCATTTTATAAATTATGACAGACACATTTTTAAAAAAATATTTATAGGAGTTTGTTTTCAGATGGATAGAAAAAAAATTCAAGATTTGGAAGCAATAATTTCGACAATGGATATACCATTTTACAGAAAAATTATAAAAAGTAAAAACAGTATAAGATGGTTGAATAAAAATTTAAAAATCAGAAACTTTCAACATAAAGATTACCAACTGGCTGAACAATTAATTAAGGATTTACTATGAGTAAATATTATTTGGGAATAGATCCCGGAAGAAATGGAGCATTTAGTATAATAAATTCTGATGGAAATATAGAGTTATATGGATTATTTGATTATTCTGGTGATTTATTTCTACCAAGAGAATTTGCTAAAAAAATAAATCCATATAAAGAAAATACTATTTGTGCATTTGAACACGTATTTGGTATGCCAAATCAGTCGTCTGTTGCTACTTTTACATTTGGAAAAACTACAGGTGAACAATTGTGTGTTATTAAAATGCTACAGATACCATATTTTGAAGTAAGTCCTGTAGAATGGAAGAAAAATGTATTAAAAGGAATGCCTTGGAAAGCAAATATAGAAAGATTCAAAGTACCAAAAAACACACCAAGAAATATAGTAGCAAGATTAAGGACAGAATTTAAAAAAGAGAATGCTAGTAAAAATAATGCAGCGAAGAAGAAAGCAAAAGAAGCATCTATTGTATTTGTACAAAGAATGTTTCCAACCGTTGATTTATATCATGGTAAAAAAAATCCACATGATGGAATAGCTGATGCTATTTGTATAGCTTATTATGGATATCTGAAAGATAGAGGTTGACAGCAAGTAATTGATATGTTAACATCTGTCACAAAAGATTAACAAATGTTTATGTAGACAGAGATATGAATGGAGTAAGAAATGTATTCTTAAAGAATATATCTCTTGGTCTAATAGATTCTTTTATACTGGACGTATATTCCAGTATAAACCTTGGTTAACAATTGGTAATACTTGTTAACGGAAATAAATCGGAGTAAACAATGAACAAAGTAATTGCTAGTATTGACGATCTTGATGATTTAGATTTAGACCTCGAAGATACAAATATAAACAAGGTTGACGATGAAATTAATTTGGAAGAAGCTTCTATAGAAGATACGACTATTGATGATCTGGAACTTGAAGATGTAATACCAGAAGAACCAGTAAAAGATGATGTTGAAGTTGAAGCTACAAAAAAAGATCCATTTGATGAAGAAATAGAATTTGATCTCGATCTGGAACTAAATGAACAGAAAAAACCAGAAGAACCAGTAAAAGATGATGTTGAAGTTGAAGTTGAAGTTACAAAAAAAGATACACTTGATGAAGAAATAGAATTTGATCTCGATCTGGAACTAAATGAACAGAAAAAACCAGAATCAATTGTTGAAAATAAAGTTACAGAAGAACCTAAAAAACGTGGTAGAAAATCAAAAACAGAAACATCTATGGTTGTTACAACAAATAAACCTGTAAAAACTGAAATGTGTCAAAAAGTAATACCATCAAAAAGTAAAACTAATGAATGTTATTTAGACACAGAGTTTGATATTACAAAGATCAATTCCAAACACTATAGATTTCTTGTAAAACCTCTTAATCTTCATAATTATGAAAAAATGATAGAAGATTGTATTAATATTAATGGTGAAATGTTAAATCCATTACAAGTAGTTATGGAAGAAAATGAATTTAGACTTATTTCTGGGTTTAATACATTTGACGTTCTTATGAATATGAATATTAAGACGGCCAAAGTAATTGTTTTCTTAAAAATGAATACTTATGATATTGTAAGACGTTATATAACTGCAACTCACCATCTGGACTAATTTATGAATAAACTGTTTATCAGTGCTTGACAGAAACATCAATGCAGCGATAAACATACGCAATATAGGTTTATATACGGTTGGAATAGCCGGGAATTTACGCCTGTGGAGAGGAAACCTCTACTGTTGAACTCTCAGTTCTTCAGCAAGTTACCTCGCTGAAACAGGAAGTTTCTGCCTTTAGACAGGAGTAATTCACTAGAATAACTATGAGTGAAGTTGTAACTGTTTTTGAAAAGCTAGGTATTGAATACAAAGAACATAAAGCAGGAACAGAATTACAGTTTAAATGTGTTCACCCACAACATAATGATAAAAATCCATCTGCGTTTATAAATACAATAACTGGCAGATGGTTATGTTTTTCTTGTGGAAGAAAAGGCTCGCTATTAACTATAATAAAACTAGTTAAAGGTGAAGATGTAGATGTTGGTTCATTTCTATCACAAACAGAACTATTACAAATGAAAATATTTGGTGTTTATAAACAGAGTGTTAATAATATATTAAAATATGACAATATATTAAAATTCCAAGAATCAATAGAATATGAATCATCTTTTTTTATACCATTAGAATCGAATAAAGAGGCGTTGGATTATGTTTTAAAGCGTGGGATTAATCTGAATACCATAAATCAATTTGGATTGAAATTTGCCTCATCTGGTAACTACAGAAATAGGATTATTATCCCATACTATAAAAACGAACAATTGATAGGTTTTAATTCCAGAACTATAGACCCAAATGAAAGAATTAGATACTTGTATTATTTAAACCAAGAAGCATTTAAAGGATTTATATACAATATAAATAATATCATAAACTATAACTATTGTATTGTTGTAGAAGGCCCATTTGATTTGTTGTATTTACATTCAATTGGTATTAAAAATGTTATATCAACGTTAAATACAAATGTATCATTTGACCATGCAAAAGAACTTATTAGATTTAAAAAGATAGTATTTATGTTCGATAATGACATAGAGTCAAAAGCTGGTTATAAAGCCATGATTAAAGCGTCTGATATAATTTATTCAATTACTAACAATTCAAAAATATTTTATGCAGAATTACCAGAAGGGAAAGACCCAAACTCTTGTTCTATTGATGAAATTAAACTATCACTTAGTAAGATATACAAAATAGAAAGCAAATAAAAAAGGCCATCAAAATTGATGGCCTTTTTTCATATTAGCCAAACTTATTATAACACATGCTTAAAAATGTCAACTAAAATTTAAAAGTTTTTTCAACATAAATACGATGATTGTTTTTGAAGTCTGTGTTAACATAAGCCTTAAATGAAGCTCTTTTAAAAGTGGTACCATATCTGATATCTAATTTACCATCAGTGACACTTTTAAATGCCTTAAAATGGAAGCCTTCTTTATCACAGTGACTCAAATCTTTTCGGAATTTATCTAGCAGAGTTGTAGTTTTGAATAGATTATCAAAAGCTATAGCTTCTAATAACTCTGCTATTTCGTTAAAGGGAAATTCTTAACAAACCCCAACTTTTCTTTAGCGTAATCAATTATATACTTCTGGACAAGATTTTTAACAAATACTTCAAGTCCTTCACCTAAGAAATACTTAGTAATTGTTGGTATTTCTGTTTTTAATGTTGATATTACATTTTTTGTAACATCTTCAACTATTTTAGCAACTTCATCATTTGTTACAACACCATCAGCAAGTGCAGCTTGGGCATCTTTTGAAAGAGTATTAAATGCGTTTCCTGAAAGAATAGCAGTAACCATTTTCATTTTTTCAATAGCATCAAAAACACGCTGACTAATTTTGTTACCTTTGTTTTTTTCAGTCCAAGTTGAAAGAACGCTAGAAAGATACCATACAATAACAACAAATCCACCAATACCAATAAACAAACCACCAATTTTCAACACATTTAGAATAGTTTCAGTCATATTTTACTCCTGTTCTTGACTGGATTTTCCGTATCATATTTGTAAGATGATGACCCGGACATAAAGTTAATTTTAAATCACAATGATTAAAAATACAAGCAGGAATATTCATGTGTGGATATTTATTTTTTATATATTTCATCAATAATAAAAAAGAATGTATTTGTTCTCTTTTTGGTTCTTCAACATTAAAATTACCAAATATCATAATACCTATACTATGATTATTATGTGAATCACAGTGATAACCAGCAGTACCAAGTGGCCTACCTTCATAAACGTCACCATTTGGTGCTATAACAAAATGATATTTTATATCAATCGTTCCTAATTGTTTAATATGTTTTTGTTGAAGTGCACGTAATGTTTTTATACCTTTAAATAAGTGAGAACGCTTCTTTTTGGCATAAATACTTTTAAAACAATAACTATGAACTATAATTTTTTCCGGAAATATATTAAAATATGGTTTATTTGGTTTATAATTAGACCATTCTTGATATTTAATTATTTTAAGTTCATTGTTTTGCATAATTATTACTTTTTAAGATATATTTTTTTTCTATTTTTATAAAATTATTTTCTCAATATGAAATTTAACCACTGATTGTCCGCAGCAAGTTTATGTGCCAATAATCTTGGTTCATATTCATCGGTGCAAATTTCAAAACCACATTCAAGAAAAATTTCATGCCATTTACTTTTTTCAAAACAAGAAATATGAGTTGGATCACCTATATCTTCATTTGGTTTTGGTGGATTTACAGTAGAAATATAAAAAATAGCACCTTTTCGCATTGTTCTTTTAATATCATGTAAATTGGCAACAATATCGACCTCTGGAATGTGTTCAATTACTTGTGACATTAGCACAAAATCAAACATATCACTTTTGAAAGGCATCTTATTATTAATAATTACACCAAGATTTGGTTTAATCAAAGGAAATGGGCAATTATCAATATACCATTGAGAAACATCAGCACCAAAGCCTTTTATGTTTTTACGATATAATGCTTCAAGGTTAGCACCCATTGCTGTACCCACATCAAATAATATCATTGTTTCCTTAAGTCCAAAAGTATCAATAAGCATATCGGCAAATTCTTCTTGCCATTTGCCACAACATCGCATATCAAATCCTCGATGATTTTTTGAAAATTCAAAATATTCTTGACCATATTTTATTTTATTTTCTTGATTCTTATACATTCCGTCATCAGAACCATTTTTCTTTGGTACTCCAACTGTTTTATTGTTCTGTTCTGATATATTCTTATCTATTTCTGTGTTATTCATTGTTTAAAAGTCCTATCATTTAAACATCAATTCCAGAATATTTCGGGTTTGTTTTTAAATAAGCATAAGCCGCTGTGAATAAGCCAGCTTGTGTAAAATTTGGAATGGTTAAAGCATCTAATTGAACTTTTTCGGTTATCTTTTTAATAGATGAAGCACCAGGAGTATTTCTAGCTTCTTTATTAGCAAATATCAGAATTCTAATCCATGCTTCATTTGTTGATAATCTGATTTCTACGTCATGGACTTTGAGATAAGCATTTGGAAATTCTGCTTTAATCTCATTATCCAGCTTATTTGAGATAATTTCAATAGCCATATTAATTTAAACTAAGCCTTTCTTCGATCAATTTGAGCTTGTATGATATTTGTTCAATACATGATTTTAACACAATATTCTCATTTTTTAAATAAGAAATACAAGATTCATGAACTTGAACATTTTCATCAATTTCTTGAGCAGCTTTCAACGCAATACCATCAAGAGTATAATAGCCATCATCTTTAAATGTCAAGCCCCATGCTTTTTGTACTTCTTCTGCAACTGGTGCTACAAATTCATCAAATCCACGTTGATTTGCATCAGCCCAAGTCCACTTTTGAATACAAATATTTCTTAAACCACTTAAGATACAAATATCTTCAAAGTTCTGTTTAAGTGTTCTTGTTGAAGTGTTGTAATAAGCACCATTCCCAGCTACTGCAATTGATGTACTTGCGTATCCATAAACACCGTAGCAAGAAGCATATCCATAAACACCGTAGCACTGAAAAGCAACTCCACGAACACCGTAGCACTGAAAAGCAACTCCATAAACACCGAAGTAGTTAGAAGCAATTCCATAAACACCGTAGGAAGAAGCA
>DYJV01000048.1 GCA_020722945.1 Candidatus Methylomirabilis sp.
ATTGAGAATTATTTTTTTAAAAAAACTATAACACTCAAGGCAAAAATAAACCCTCCTTGCTTTTATCTTTTTTCCTGTTCTAAACACTAAAAGCTATTAAATAACAACTATTTTTCATCCCCATCTACTCAAAGGAGTGGTTAATTCCCCTCTTTGGAGGGGTGGCACCGTCAGGTGACGGGGTGGTCTTTTCTTTTGTATTTTGTCTTTGTTTCTTTCCCACAGCCTTCAGACTGTTCCTTTTGAGGGAAATTTTTAAAAAACTATAATACCCAAGGTAAAAATAAAACCTCTTTGCTTTTATCTTTTTTCCTGTTATAAACACTAAACACTAACAACTAACAACTATTTTTTCCCACCCATATCTTTTCGATTTATGGGGTAAACTATTTTGAGATATCAGACACTCTTTTGACCACCCCGTCAGGCTCTGCCTGCCACCCCTCCGAAGGAGGGGAATTTTAAAAAAATAATAACAGCGGCGGGGTGGTCTTTTTTTTATTCCCCTCTTTTGATGTGAATTTTTAAAAAAACTGTAACATCAGCGGGGAGGTTTATTTTTATTTTTTTTCTTTCTTTTTATTTTTTAGTTTTTCCCTTCAGCCTTACACCTTCAGCCTACTCTTCTTTCAGGAGGGTTAAATCTTTTTCTCTTTATTTTTTGTTTTTCTACTTACTTTTCTTTTTCTCTTTTGTCTAAACAGTAATAACTAACAACTTAAAAATATTTTTCCCCTATTAATGTGTAAAAACCCCAAGTAAAAACTATTAAAAAGCTCTACCTAAAATGTTAATAATTTTATATTGTTAAATTTTGAAGAAAGATTTCATATCTTAAATATATCAAGCACTTCATCTTTACTTAAATTGCTCAGCCAGTTTTCACCTATGCTAACTGTTAAATCTGCTAACTCTTTTTTTGATTTAATTATGGCATCTATTTTCTCTTCAAAACTGTTTTTAGTAATGAGTCTATGGACAGTTACATTTTTATCTTGACCAATTCTGAATGCTCTATCAGTTGCCTGATTCTCAACAGCAGGATTAAACCAGAGGTCATAGTGTATAACATGATTTGCCTCCGTGAGATTGAGACCAACTCCTGCTGCTTTTAGCGATAATATAAAAATTTTCTTCTCCTGTTTATTTTTAAATTCAGCAACTACATTATCTCTTTTTACTTTAGAAAGTCTACCATGCAGATAAAGAGGAGTTGTTTTAAACTCATTTTCTATCATTTCCATTAAAATATCAGCCATTTCAGTATATTGTGTAAATATCAATACTTTCTCCTCTCTTTCAAGAATCGTAGATAAAATTGTCAAAAGGAGTTGAGCCTTACCTGATAATAAAGGGGAGATAGGGCTTGTTTTATCAAAATTTCTGGGGTGATTGCATATCTGTTTTAATGATGTGATAAGTTTGAATATCTCTCCTTTTAAATTCTCATCCATATTTAGTTTATCAGTTGTCTCATCTACTGTAGCCTTATAAAGTGCAACTTGCTCAGGAGTCATAGATGCAAGCTCATCAATGACAATTTTTTCAGGAAGGTCTGAAATGATATTTTTATCAGTTTTTAATCTTCTTAACATAAATGGTGCTGTTATCTTCTTTAATGCCTCTGATGACGATATATCTTTGTAGACCTGTATAGGTTTAGCATATCTATTTGAGAAATCGTTGTGGGTTCCTAAAAATCCCGGAAATGAAAAATTGAAAATACTCCATAGTTCACTCAGATTATTTTCAACCGGTGTCCCACTTAATGCTATTTTATATTTAGATTTTAATGTATTCATAGATTTTGTAGTCTTTGCATCGATATTTTTAATATTCTGTGCTTCATCAATAATCAAAAGATCAATATCAAGTTCTTTGAATTTTGCTATATCTCTGGTAATAATCTGATAAGTGGTTATTATCAAATCTTTTCTGTTGTCGAGCTTCCTTTTGCTGCCATAGTAAATTGAGTATGAAAGTGAAGGAGCAAACTTCTTCAATTCTGCTTCCCAATTATTCAAAAGAGTAGTAGGCACAACCACTACTCCATTTCTCAGTTGCTCTATCTCTTTTAGGTAAAGTATCACAGCAATTGCCTGAACAGTTTTCCCAAGTCCCATATCATCTGCCAAAACTACCCCAAAACCATTTAGCAGATTATTTATACTCCACTCTATCCCACTTTTCTGATATTGCCTCAGTTCAGCATTGAGCAACTTTGGCATATCAATATTTTTAGGTATAAATAATTTGTCTATCTCTTCTTTTGTAAGTGGATCAAAAATAATATTTTGACTTAATATTTCAGCTAAAATATCAAATTTACTAAATTTTGGTTTCTCGGTATCCAAAGATATAATTTTCTCTGCTTCTTTCGGATCGATAATAACAAAATGCTCTTTAAATTTTATAAAATCACTCTTTTTCGAAACAAGTCTTTTAAACTCTTCAAGGGAAAGCTCATAATCACCAAGCATTACTTTATAGTCAAAATCGAGTAAATTGTTAAGATTTAAGAATGATATACTACCACTTTTCAATTTTTTAGAAGCTTTTAAAATAGGTTTTGGACGGAGAAGAGTCATTAGCTCTTTCGGTAAAATTATCTGAAATCCAAGATTTAGAAGAAACTCTTTAGAATAAGTCAAAAATTCCTTAAGTCTCTCTTTTTTTAATTCAACTATCTCATATTCTTTCAGTTTATCAATCTCTTCTAAAAGAGGTTTAAAGAGGTTAAGATATTTTAGTATCTCAATTTTGTTGGAATATTTCAATGCTTGATTAAGAAGTTTATCATCTATGAATATTTTAAGAAAATAATCTTTATTATTTTGAGAGTCTATCATGAGTTTGGGGAGAAATGGTGCATTTTTTATATTGAAGATTTCATAGCTGTTGTCTATACTCCTTGCAAGTGTTGCACCAAAAAATGTAGATAACGGGATCTCTTTACAAGAAAAAATAATATTTGATAGCTTTTTATCTTGTTCTTTCCCTTTTGCTGGAACAAAATTTATTTCATTTGCTAAATTTGATAAAATTGAAGATATGATAAAATCTGTCTGGCTCTTTTGTGTAAAATATTCACCCTTTTTAAGGGTATCTAATTTTAAGATTTGAGGGGTAAAAGAGTATAATATCTCCAATTTTTTATTTAATTCTTCAAGACATCCAAGTGGTTTGAGAATTGTCCTATACTTCTGCTCATAAACAGTTACATCAAATATATACGCATTTTCCTTTATCACATTATATATGAAGGAAAAGAGATTAAACAGATAGTAGTATGAATCACTCCCTCTACTGCTTTTAAAAGAGAGAAAAATTTTTGCTGTCTCTACTACTCCCAATAAAAGTTGATCTTGATCATAAAGCCAATTTTTTGTGTCTCTCCCTTTTAATTTTTTAATAAATTTGGACTTGATAGCAAAACAAGGGTTTTTAATGAAAGGGATAAAATCTATCTCTGATTCTTTAAATACTTGCTCCCATACATCATTCTCCTCTGGAAAAAGTGGTGATAAACGGAAAATAGCTTCCCTTCTGAAATATTTGTAAAATTCTAAATGAAGTTCTCTAAAATCTTTTGTGAGGTAAGGAACTTTTTGAGGCAACATAGAGATTATAAAAGGGAGATAGTCATTTTTCTCTGTATACTCAAAATCAACTCTTGACAGATGCGGTATATTTTTGGTGGTAGATAAATATATTGGCGGAGTGATTTCAACTATATTTTTTATTTTGAACTCTCTTTTGAGATCAAGCCCTCTAATCTCAAAAATAAGAAAAGGGTTCTTGTCTATCTCGTTTATAATTATAAAATATAATGCTGCAATATGTTTGCAAGGGTCTCCCCAATCAGGGCAAGAACAATCTCTCTTCAATGTATCCCAATCTTTTGGGAATATATCGATCTTCTCTTCTTTTATTTTTTCCAAAAATTCTTCACTCAAATAACCATTAGTTATATCTGCAAGGAAAGAGGGGTTGATATTTATAATATCTTTAATTTTTTTGGTGGAATCATCATCAAATGGTGTAAAGTGAATATACGCCTTATACAACCTCTGCCCCTGAATTTTTGCATAAATCTTTCCATCTTTAATATTTATACTTTTTACATTACCCTGCTTGGCATAAATTTTTCCCCTGTTGAGTCTTTTTGGATCAGCATAGTAATGGCTTGTCAGAGCATCAAGAAAAAGTTTCCCCCAAGGTGTTGTCCCAAAATTCATTAGATACCTCTTAAATGTTTTGATTTTTTGAAGCTATCTCAAAAAAGATTTATCATCCATAACCTATATTTTAGAAAAGAGATAAAAAGATTTTATCTTATACTGTTATTCAAATGGGAAATTAAATCTTTCCACAGAAGTTAAAAAATAATTTAAAATTAATAGTTTAAACCCAAAATTTTGTCAAAATTTGATAATTTAATTGATATTATTAAATACTAAATTTGATTTACTGTGTGTTGCCTGCAAATAGATCTGCATATGCTTATTAGCACACAGATAGATAGAGCAGATAGGTGGTTATACTACAATTTTTTAAAACTACCTGTTTAATAGAGTTATTCTGTATATTTTTTTAACAAGGTTGGCTCAACAATAATCTTTTAAAATCTCAAGGTGTATTTGTATTGTTAATTACGAATTGGTTTTCAAGTAAACATCAAAGAAATTTTTGAATCTCTGATTATTTACATTGAGTCAAAATAGATATTTTCTTGGAAAAATAAAAATTTAACCTGCACACCCACCACTTACCCAGCATCCTCATTTCTCTCTATAAAGAACATCAGTGGTGATATATCTAATAAATCAGAATATTTGACTGAATTTAAAATTTGTTCAGTTAATCACCCCATACAAACAGCTAAATAAATGTTACTTCCTCTCCAATTTATTCATAAGAGCCATCAAAAACCCAAGTGCCAAAAAAGCTCCTGGTGGAAGAATAAGAATAATAAAAGCAGGGAATGATTCGGGTAGAATACTGCATCCAAATATTGTCCCATTTCCCAAAATCTCCCTTACAGCACCCAAAATAGTTAGAGAGAGGGTAAATCCCAGCCCTATCCCAAGTCCATCAAACATTGAAGATATCACCCCATTTTTTGAGGCAAATGCTTCTGCTCTCCCAAGAATAATACAGTTTACAACTATCAAAGGGATAAAGAGTCCGAGAGTTTTGTGAAGCTGATAAAAATATCCTGCCATTATCAGATCTATTATGGTAACAAATGCAGCTATGATAACTACAAAAGCAGGGATCCTGACTTTATTGGGAATAATATTTCTTACAATTGATATAGCAATATTAGAGAAAACAAGGACAAAAGCAGTAGCAAGCCCCATACCTATACCATTTATTGCTGAGGTAGTAACCGCAAGGGTTGGACACATACCGAGCACTAATTTGAATGTAGGATTTAATTCAATAAAACCTTTAAAGAAATCTTTTGAATAACTCATCAGTTTCTCCTATTAATTTGTGAGAATTTTAGACTTGTTTTCAGTGTAAAATTTTAAAGCCTGATACACTGCAGAGGTAACAGCTCTTGGAGAAATAGTGGCACCAGCTATCTGATCAATATCCCCACCATCTTTCTTTACTTTCCATTTGCTATTATTCATATTTTTACCATCAAACTGCTTTAAAAATTTAGTTTCTGAAATTTTTGCACCAAGACCTGGGGTCTCAGTCATAGAGAGGATGACAACCTTAAAAACAGAATCATTGGCACTATTTACTCCAACCATTATATCAATTGCCCCACTATAACCTGCTGGGGAGGAAGATTTAAGAGCAATCCCTGTAAATTTACCACTTTGATCTTTACCTACGTAAATATCTCTATTTCCCAAAACAACCTTATCTTTGAGAGGATCATTTACAGTAGCAGTAGGTAAAACAGATTTTATAGCTTTTATCATCTCAAGTCTTTTCTGCTGCTCAATAGGTTCTTTTGTCATATTGTAAACATTGGCAAGTCCAAAAGCGGCAACAATGCATATAACAGTCAATACAACAACCATTTTTATTATACTATCTTGCTTCACAAAAGCCTCCTGAAATTATTTTAAGGTGTAACCAAATTTTTTAGGTTTGGTATATCGGTCTATCAGTGGAACAGTAGCATTCATAAGAAGTATTGCAAAAGAAACCCCTTCAGGGTAGCCGCCCCAAAGTCTTATTGTAGCAGTAATAATACCACAACCAATTGCAAATATAATCATACCTTTTTCAGTAATAGGAGAAGTAACCATATCTGTAGCCATAAAGAAGGCTCCAAGCATAAGTCCCCCTGAAAATATATGATACAAAGGATTTATATATACTTGAGAGTTAATCAACCACATTATACCTGTAAAAATAAATACTGTCATAATGAAGTAAAATGGCACCTGCCACCTTACATAACCACGATAGATAAGATACAATCCACCTGCAACAAGAGCAATAACAGATACTTCACCTATACAACCACCTACATTTCCGATAAATAGATCAAAAAGATTTACACCTTTTGCATTTAAAATTTTCCCATGAAGCATTACATCCTCTTTGACAAGAGCCAAAGGTGTAGCAGAGGTAACAATATCTGATGAGAAAAACCCTTTTGTAAAATTGGGCTGAAGCCATTTTGTCATCTCAACAGGGAAAGAGATAAGGAGAAAAACTCGTCCAACAAGAGCAGGATTAAATGGGTTGTAACCTAATCCTCCAAAAACCTGCTTTGCTATTACGATAGATACAACGCTACCCACCAAACATACCCACCATGGTGAGCCGGGTGGGAGATTGAGTGCAAGTAAAAGACCTGTAAGTATAGCACTCCCATCAAAAGCAGTAACCTTAACTTTTGATGCCTTCTGCCATAAAAATTCAGATAAAAGTGAGAATAACGAGCATAAAAAGACAACTTTTAATGCAGGAAATCCAAAAATATATATTCCAATTATTGTTGCCGGTAGCAAAGCTACAATAACATTATACATTACAATAGGAATACTCTCCCCGCAATGAACATGAGGGGATGAGCTAAGAAAGAGCTTATCTTCCATACTAACTCCTTTTATCTGTAAAATTAAAATTATTTAGGTTGCTGCTTAGCTTTGCGTAACTCCATAGCTTTAGCTTTACCAAATTTAAACATTTGAACCAACGGTCTATGTGCAGGGCAGACATAACTGCAAGAACCACACTCTATACAGTCTAATACATCATTCTTGTCAGCCTCTTCAAACAATCTTCTCTCAAGAAGTATACTCATTTTACTTGGAACCAAAGAAGCAGGACAAGCTCTCACACATGAACCACAACTTATACAAGGTGAATAATCTGTCGGCTTTACTTTATCAGGGGGGAGAGCCAAAATCCCTGATGTTCCTTTGGTAACAGGAATATCAAGTGTATATTGTGCAAAACCTGTCATAGGTCCACCAAATATGATCTTCTTGGCAGATGTTTTGTAACCACCACACTGCTCTATAAGTAAAGATGCCAATGTCCCTAATCTTACACGGAAATTTTTAGGTTTTTTAATAGCTTCACCAGATATAGTAGTTACTCTCTCAATTAAAGGTCTTCCAAATCTAACTGCATCGTAAATTGCAGCAACTGTCCCTGCATTTTGGACTACACATCCAACATTCATAGGGAGTCCACCTGACGGCACTTCTCTATTTGTCATTGCTTTTATAAGCTGCTTTTCACCACCTTGTGGGTATTTAACAGGAAGTTCTATAACTTTTACAGGCTGACCCTCAGTCATTCTACTAATTTTTTCGATACAATCAGGCTTATTCCCCTCTATCGCAATTATAGCCTCACTGACACCTAATATTTTCATTACTATTTTGGCACCTTCAATAATTTTGTCAGGGTGTTCAAGCATCAATCGATAGTCAGCAGTGAGATAAAGCTCACATTCAACACCGTTGGTAATGAATGTGTCAATTTTAAAATCCTTCGGAGGAGAAAGTTTAACATGAGTAGGAAATGTAGCTCCACCCATCCCAACAATGCCTGCATTTTGAATCATTCCAAGAAGCTCTTTTGGGTCAAGATCAAGATAATTTGGATGTTCAGAAAAATCAATCTCTTTATATTTACCATCATTTTCTATCTCTATCATAGGAGCATGTATCCCAAAGGGTGCAGCAACAAATTTATCTATTTTCCTCACCCTGCCTGAAACAGAGCTATGCACAGGAGCAGAGACAAATCCTCCAGCCTCAGCAATCATTTGACCTACTAATACTTCATCACCCTCTTTTACCAAAGACTTTGAAGGTGCCCCAATATGCTGGCTCAAAGGGAATCTGACTATACCAGATGCCTCAATATCATCTATTTTACTATTTTTACTTAATCCTTTTTTATCATCAGGATGGACACCCCCCTGAAACTCAAAAACTTTGAAATCCATCTTATTCTCCATTAAATAAAAAATTTATAGAGTTATAGCATCCTTTGGACAATTTGCAACACATAGTCCACAACCGATACATTTTTCAGCATTGACAGTATGCTTACCCTTTAGCTCTCCTGTAATAGCATTAACAGGACATACTTTTTTGCACTTTCCACAACCAACACAACTCTCTTCAGATATCTTTGCCTTTTTATCCTTTTTGTCGTAAGGAGTTTTATGAATAACTTTTTGAGGACAAACCGTAACACATAAACCACAGTTGATACATTTTGAATAATCTATCTGTGCAAGATTATTAATAACTTTAATAGCATTAACCGGACAAGTCTTTTCACATTTCCCACAAGAGATACAACCAGCTTTGCATATTTTGGTGACAACTGAACCTTTATCAAGTGAGTTACAATCAACTTTGACATCTTTATCAATAGGGACAAGCTCTATTATTTTTCTTGGACAGGAGCTGACACAGCTGCCACAGCCTGTGCATTTGAGTGGATCAACAACAGGTAAAGAATCCTCCATAACTTTGATAGCACCAAATGGACAGACACTTTCACATGTCCCAAGTCTCAAACAACCATACGCACACCCTTTGTATCCACCGCCAATAAGCTGTGCACCTACACAATCTTTAAATCCACTATACTCGAATTTGTTAATCGCAAGCTCTTTACTCCCAGAACATTTGATATGAGCAACTCTTTTAATTGAAACTTCAACAGCAACTCCAAGTATTTGGGAAACTTTTTTAGCTGTATCTGGACCACCAGCCACACAACCTGATGGTTTAGCTTCACCTTTTACCAAAGCATTTGCAAATCCACTACATCCTGCATAACCACAACCACCACAATTAGCCTGAGGTAAAGCTTCATTTATCTCGTCTACCAGAGGGTCAGTTTTTACAGCAAAAATCCTTGAGGCAATCCCTAACCCAACACTCGCTAAAAACCCTAAAACCCCTAAAATAATCAATGAATAAACCATATTGACTCCTAAATATTTAAATGTATTGGATTATCTTAGACCTTAACTAAACCTGAAAACCCCATAAATGCAAGAGATAAGATCCCAGCTGTGATAAGAGATATTGCTGTCCCCTTGAAAACTTTTGGAACATTTGCCAATGCGATACTCTCCCTGATTCCTGCAAAAAGAGTAAGTGCAAGTCCAAAACCTAAAGAAGAACCAAAACTAAAAACAACCATCTGAAGAAAATTGTAATCTTTCTGGATATTGAGCATTGCACAACCTAAAACTGCACAGTTTGTAGTAATAAGAGGGAGAAAAATACCGAGTGCCTGATAAAGAGCAGGACTACTCTTTTGAATTACCATTTCAACAAACTGAACAAGAGCTGCAATAACAAGTATAAAAACAAGAGTTTGCAGGTAATCAATTTGCAATGGAGCAAGAACAGCTTTTTGTAGTATCCACGTAATAACAGATGCGACTACAATAACAAAAACAACAGCCATGCTCATTCCAATAGCTGTTTCTACTTTTTTGGAAACACCAAGAAAGGGACAGATACCGAGAAATCTTGATAAAATAAAGTTATTTACCAAGACAGCACTAATAAAAAGCAAGAGGAGATTTTCCATAGGAACTCCTTCCTAAAAAAGTTCTTAAATACGGCAAGGGTATTAACTCAAAAAATTTCCATAGTCAATAAGATTTATCACTTTATTTTTGAGTAAAAATTCACTTTCATTAAAGAGAAATATATACCTTGATAGAACTAAACATTTTAAGAGCAATTTTCAATAGAGAAAATATGACTTTTCCTTAATTACTTTTAATTTTTCGACTTTTTATTTCTATTGACAAAACAAGAATATTTGAATATAAAAAAATATGGAAAAGAAGTTAGCAGAGTTAGAATCCAAAATAAATCTTTTAATAAATAGTTACACTCACCTTAAAAATGAAAATACATTATTAAAGGAGCAACTATTTGAAAAAGAAAACAAAATTACAGATTTGGAAGGGAAAAGAGATAAAGTAATAAATAAAATTGATAATTTAATAGAAGTTTTAAGAAAAGAGGGTATTTTTGAAGAAAGCAGTTGAGATTGAATTATTAGGTCAAAAATATAGAATTAAAACTGCTCTTTCGTCAGATGAATTAGATGAGATTCTTTTAAAGTTAAATACAAATTTTGAAAATATTCGTAACAGTGGGGGGGCGGTATCTACACACAAACTTGCAGCTATGGTGGCTCTGCTTTCTGCAACTGAGAATTTTATTGCTTCAAAAAAGATAGATTTATTAATAAAAAAGATCTCTGATATTTGTAATTAACCTGGGCTATTAGTTACCAGAATTTTAATTTTTTGAACCAACAGCATAAAATTGGGTCTAAATCTTATTGCGGTGTGCAAGCCTGTTTTAAATAGGAAGCCTAAAACAATAGTCAAAGACCCTTCTTGGCGAAAGTCAAGGTTCAATAATTATTTTCTGGGACTTTAGCCCGGTCTTTTTTACCTCTAAAATACCTTTAAATACCCCTCTTTATCTTTTTATTTCTGAAATCTTTTTAACACAACAAAAATCAGGAGGATTATATGGAAGCAATCTGGATATTATTGATATTAGGAATTGGTATTGCAGCAGGTTTTTTGGGTGCAAAATTTTACTTCAAAAAAGAGATGGTAGATTACGAGCAAAATGGTGCTAAATTACTTGAAAATTCAAAAAAAGAAGCTGATTTTATACTAAAAGAAGCTGAAATAAAACTTAAAGATGAAATTTTTAAAAGAAGAAACGATATAGAGAAAGAGGTAAAGGAGAGAAGGGAGGAGCTTGCATCAGTAGAGAAAAGATTGTTCCAAAAAGAGGAGGCAATAGTCAAAAAAGAGGAGATACTCTCCGAAAAAGAGGTTGAAATATTAAAAAAAGAGAAGGAAATCAACATTGGTTTACAAGAGATCAACAAAAAGATAGATGATTACAACAAAAAATTAAATCAGATAAATGAAGAGCTTACAAAGATAAGTGGGATAACAAAAGATGAAGCAAAACATATAATTATGCAGAATATGGAAGATGAAGCAAAATATGAAGTTGCCAAGAAACTAAAAGAGATAGAGGAGGAGTATCAGCAAAATGCACACAAAAAAGCTCAAGAGATACTTGCTCTGGCTATCCAACGTTACTCTTCAGATTTTGTATCAGAGAAAACAGTATCTGTTGTTCCTCTCCCAAATGACGAGATGAAAGGGAGAATAATAGGACGAGAGGGTCGAAATATTAGAACTCTTGAAGTTGTTACAGGAGTTGACCTTATTATAGATGACACACCCGAAGCAGTAGTTTTATCATGCTTTGATCCTATAAAGAGAGAGATTGCAAGATTATCACTCGAAAAGCTGATTGCAGACGGAAGGATTCACCCTGCAAGGATAGAAGAGATAGTCAAAATTTCTGAAAAAGAGGTGGATGAAAAAGTTAGAGAGCTTGGTCAAAAAGCTATATTTGAGGTTGGAGTTCACAAAATAAATTCTGAGCTTACAAAACTGATAGGGCAGCTAAATTATAGGACAAGCTACGGTCAGAATATTTATCAGCACTCTTTAGAAACTGCTTTTATTTCAGGAATTATAGCTTCAGAACTTGGTCTTGACTACAAAAAAGCAAGAAGAGCAGGATTACTCCACGATATAGGAAAAGCAGTAGATCATACTATTCAAGGTTCTCATGCTATTATTGGAGCAGACCTTGCCAAAAAATTTGGAGAATCTGAAGAGATAATCAATGCAGTAGCTTCTCACCATGATGAAGTTCCCAAAACAACAATCTACGCAGTAATTGTTCAGGCTGCAGATGCCTTATCAGGAGCAAGACCCGGTGCACGAGGTGAGATGTATGAAAGTTACATAAAAAGACTTGAAAATCTTGAGAAGATAGCTACAGATTTTGAAGGTGTTTCAAAATCTTATGCAATTCAGGCAGGTAGGGAGGTAAGGGTGATTGTAGAAAATGATAAAATCAATGACAACTCCGCATTTATCCTTGCAAAAGATATAGCCAAAAAAATAGAGGAGAATCTTACCTATCCGGGTCAGATAAGGGTTACAGTAATTAGAGAGACAAGAGCAATTGAATACGCAAAATAGTGACCATACATTAATACGAATATTTTTTGTTGGCGATGTTATAGGGGCTCCAGGCAGAAAAATCTTAAAAAAGAATATTGCAACCCTTAAAAAAAATCTCAATATAGATTTTGTTATTGCAAATATCGAAAATCTTGCTGATGGCTTTGGTATCACTGATAAAACCTTAAAAGAGCTTGAAGATACAGGTGCATTTGATGGTTTTACCTCAGGAAACCATATTTGGGATAAGAAAGAGGCTGAAAAATTTATCGATAACTATCCCAATATAATACGACCACTCAACTATCCACCTGCTGCACCGGGTCACACGACCCTCTACTTGGAGAAGAGTGGGTCTAAAATTTTATTTATTAATCTACTTGGAAGAGCATTAATGAAAGATTGCGTTGATTGTCCATTTACAACTGTTGACAAATTTTTAAAAAATATCGATAGTGAATCAAAAATAGTAATTGTTGATTTTCATGCAGAGGCAACCTCCGAAAAGCAAGCTTTAGGCTTCTTCCTTGACGGCAAGGTTGCTGCAGTAATCGGGACACACACCCATGTCCAGACAGCAGATGAAAAGATTCTCCCTTTGGGCACAGCATATATCTCAGATGCAGGTATGACAGGTAATATCGACTCAGTGATCGGATTTCACGAAAAAAATGTAATTGACAAATTCCTTACCCAGATGCCAAGAAAATTTGAGATAAAGGACAATGGGACAAGAGAGATACAAGGTGTTTTACTTACTATTGATCATTCAACATCCAAAACTTTGACAATAGAACGTATAAAATTTAGGGAGAACAATTATATTGACCCCCAATAAAAGAAGATTAATCAACATTATTGCCATATTAATAGGAATAGGGATAATTGTTTTACTTTTCAATGCCCCCAAACCAACAACACCATTTTTACCAAAAGATGACATTCACAAAAATTACTTTAACATACCTAAAAAAGAGGCAGAAAAACATTGCTCCAATTGTCACTCTAAGCTCTCTGAGAATCATCCACCCAAATTTAGATGTTTATTCTGTCATAAGAGGGATTAAGATGAATATAGTATTTATAGGTAGTGGAAAAGCTGGTACATCTCTTGCCAAAATATTATCTGAATCAGAAAAATTTACTGTATCAGCAGTAACTTCAATAATCTACGAAGAAGCAGAATTAAGTGCCAAATTTATAGGCAGCACAAAATATTATGGCACTGACAATTTTAAAGCAGTTGGTTACGGCGACATTATATTTATAACCACACCAGATGACACCATAGAACAAGTATGCAACCAAATAGCAGAAAACTGCGATATAAAGGGTAAATTTATCTTTCATATAAGTGGCTCTCGTCCATCAACAATATTATCATCAGCAGAAAAGATGGGTGCTTTTATCGGTTCTATACACCCTCTTCAGGCACTACCTTCATTTGAAGTAGGTAGCAGACTCCTCAAAAATTCATACTTCTGCATTGAAGGTAGTGAAAAAGCTTCTAAAATAGCAGTTGATATAGTTGACTCTATAAGTGGGAACTATTTTACCATAAAAACAGAATTTAAACCTCTCTACCACGCAGCAGCAGTATTCTCTTCCAACTATATAAACACTGTATGCTTTGCAGCATACAAAATATTTAAAGATATCGGAGTTGAAGGAGAGATTCATAAGATACTATCACCTATTTTTAAAGGGACCGTTGATAATATTTCACAGCTTGGCTTTATAGAATCACTGACAGGTCCTATTGAGAGGGGTGATATTAATACAGTTAGAAGGCATTTAGAATCAATAAAGAGAGTATCACCAGATATTCTAAACATCTATAAAGAGTTGGGATTAGTAACTACTGAGATAGCACTCAACAAGAAAAATCAAAAAAATAAAAAAAATATCAATCAGATAAAAGATTTTTTGCAACAAAACTAACCAAAACTAACTTTATTGATATTATAAAAATTATATGTTATTAATATCAAAAATTTTTTTAAGGAGACACACCCGATTATGCCTGAAATTGAAAGTTTTAAAGGATTATTATACAATAGCACCATTGTGGATATAGCAAAAGTGGTTACTCCACCTTACGATGTTATATCTGAAGAGCAGCAGAATTTTTTCTACCAAGCTTCCCAACACAATATCATAAGGCTTATACTTGGAGAGACTCACCCCAAAGATACCCCACAAACCAACCAATACACAAGAGCCAAAGATTATCTTAACAAATGGCAATCAGAAAACATCATTATTCAGGATAATCAAGATTGCATATACTATCTTGAAGAAGACTTTCTTATCAATGGGATCCAAAAAAAGAGAAAAGGATTTATTGCAAGGACAAAGCTTGAAGATTTCAAAGATGGGAATATCCTTCCCCACGAAAAGACTATGTCAGGGCCAAAAGAGGATAGACTAAAGCTCACTAAGGCATGTAAATGTAATTTTAGCCAGATATTTGCTGTTTACTCTGATGAAAATGGAAAGTCTATCTCTATGCTCAAAAATAGTCACTCTTTCACCCCTATAATCACAACAACATTCGACAATATAAATTACAAGCTTTACCAGATTACCGATCCATCCATAATAGCACAACTAAAACTTTTTATGAAAGATAAAAAGATATTTATTGCAGATGGACACCACCGATACGAAACCGCTCTTGCCTACCGCAATTACATGAGAGAGCAGAGTCAATCCACAGGGAAACTTATGCACTACGACTATGTTATGATGTATTTTTCACCTATAGAAGAGAACGATCTTCTTATACTACCTACACATCGTGGGATAAAGGGTGTCAAAATTAATATCACTTCACTTATTAGCAATCTTTCACAATTTTTTGAAATTAAAGAAATTATTGGCACTTCTGACTATACAGCCATACTTGATCAAAGTGATAAAGAAAATTCATCATTTATTTTATGTATCAAAGATAGCCGTTACCTCCTCAAATTTAGCAACATCATCAAAGAGAAGCTCAGCTATCTTGACAAGCTCGATGTGAAGATACTTCAAAATTTTATCCTCGATAAATTTTTTGGAATAACTGACGCAGATCTCGACAGCAAAAACAAAATTGAATATATCAAAGATATAGAACATGGATTGAATTTAATTGCAGATAGCAAACTTGATGCACTATTTTTAATGAACCCTACAAAAATGGAGCAAGTGAAAAATATTGCACTATCAGGTGAAAAAATGCCCCAAAAATCAACTTATTTTTTCCCCAAACTCATTACAGGACTGGTAATCTACAAACTTGACTGAACTCACAAGATTAGGCGACCTTTTATTTACTCAGAGTAAAAAGGGTTATAGACACAATATCGACTCTGTTTTACTCGCAAATTATGTTAATTTAAAAAACAAACTAAATATCCTTGATGTAGGCAGTGGAGATGGCATAATCCCCATCCTACTTGAAAGAATTGCATCTCAATTTAATATCTCTATTACAGGGATAGAGTTGCAGCAGAATCTATACAATCTTTCACTCATTAACGCTCTTCAAAACAACAGCAAAGTTAATTTTATAAATAGTGACTTTTTCCACTTTAACTTTGATAGAAACTTTTTTGACATCATAATCACAAATCCACCCTATTTCCCTAAATGTGATGGTCAATTTGCATCAAGTGAAGAGAAAAATCTCGCCAAACATGAAATAACTTTTACACTAAAAGATTTCCTCAATCATTCCAAAAAAATATTAAAATATGAGGGGAGCATATACTTTATATACCCTATCAATCGAATATTGAACTGTCTCAACTGTATATTTGAAACCAAATTCTCAATAAAAAATATGAGATTTATCCACAACTCCATCGACGAAGAAGCCTCTCTTGTTTTATTTGAAATAACTTTAAAGCCTCTCAAAAATTTTAAAATCAGTAAACCGTTGATTATCTACTCTGAAAAAGAGCAGAGAATATACACACCCGAGGTTCAAAAATATCTTTTTATGGAGAAAAGATGAATACCAATTACATCAATACAATCAAATCATTCAAAGATAGTAAAATTTTGGTAGTTGGTGATATAATGCTTGACAGATTCATATATGGTAGCGTTGAAAGGATATCACCAGAAGCACCTGTTCCGGTTGTAAAAGTTACAAAAGATATTAATCTACTTGGGGGCTCAGCAAATGTTGTTAACAACATTGTAGCACTCAACGGAAATGCTGATATCTGTGGGTTAATAGGTAAGGACCTTTACGGAGAGAGTATTATTGATATTTTAAATAAGAGAGCTCTAAATATCTCTGGTGTAATTATTGACAAAGATATAGAAACTACTGTAAAAACAAGGGTGATTGCACACAAACAGCAAGTTGTCAGGGTTGATAGAGAAAATTTATCAAAGATAAAGGATAAACACAGAAATCTTATACTTCAATTTATAAATAAAAACATCAATAACTACAATGCTGTTATATTGTCAGATTATGGTAAAGGTCTTGTAAACAAAAGATTTTACAATTCACTACTAAAAATCATTAAAGATAACAAAAAAATACTTAATATTGATCCCAAAAATGTTAATGTAGATATATACTCAAAACCAACCCTTTT
Organism: Candidatus Methylomirabilis sp.; assembly: GCA_020722945.1. Lineage (GTDB taxonomy): Bacteria > DYJV01 > DYJV01 > DYJV01 > DYJV01 > DYJV01. Next base: position 17,152 of record DYJV01000048.1, read on the forward strand.
GACCCCCAATATTACTGAGGCTGGATATGCTGCAAAAGAGAGAGTAACTATGGATAATCTCCATATCATAGGGGAAAAACTCCTCAAAAAATTCTCATCAGAGTATCTCATAATCACACTCGGTGAAAATGGAATGGCAATTTTCAAAAATGACAATTTTACTCATATACCTACTGTTGCAAAGGAAGTTTATGATGTTACAGGAGCTGGAGATACTGTAATAGCAGTCCTCACATTAGCTATGTCTCTTGGGGTGGATGTTATTGATGCTGCAAAAATATCAAATATAGCAGCAGGGATAGTGGTGGGTAAGATAGGCACAGCAACTGTCACTCAACAAGAGCTTTTGTCAGAATTAGAGCAATATTTTAAATATTAACTCAACTTTTATCTATAATTGCTGACAGAAAAATATGCTAAAGGAAAAAGATAAAAACTAAAAACAGAGATAGAAGATAGAAGATAGAAACTTTTGTAGTAGTGTTGTAAAAATTTTAAAATTATTTCTACAAGCTATTGATTTCAAAATGAAGATTTGATACTTAAAATAAAAGTAAAATTTTAAAATATCAGGAGAAGATACCTCAATTGCCAGATAATGAGCACTCCCACGATCATAGTTACAAACTACTTTTTTCTCACCCTCAAATGGTGGCTGACTTACT
>DYJV01000130.1 GCA_020722945.1 Candidatus Methylomirabilis sp.
TAGTGCTGCTTCCAGCATTTGATGCCTCTGTCCCTCCATTTTGCCCGCCACTATTTTCAGAATCACCACCGGAGCTTGGGGATGTTTCTTGATGTAATTCTGTATCTGTTGCACTTCTTGGAGGAGTAGGCGGCTCATTGCTGTTTACAAGGAATGATATCTGACCTGCTTCAATCGGTATAACTACTTCTGGGATTTTAGGGTTAAAGATGTAACCTTTCCCTTCTAAAAAGAGGACTCCAGATATATTGTTCCTATAAAAAACAATGAAGTTTGTCCCTTTTACTCCCGCTATTGCTGTAGGTGTATGAACTTCAAATTTATTTTTTTCAATCAGTGAACCTACTTTTTTTATTAGCTGATGGGGAGTGCTTGCTTCTACTTTCCCCCTTTCGAGACTTACAACTCCTGTAGAAGTGCCACCTTCAGTCATATACTCCTTTATCTCTACCTTTGATTTCTCAAATATCTTTAAGATATTTTTGTTGTTGAAGGTTATAACTGCAATTCCACCACTCTTTGCTCTAAAGATGTCACCTACAAATACAGAGTCTCCCATCTTCACAACTGTGGCAATATTGGCTCCTTTTCTTAGCACATCAATCTTGCCTGATATTTCTGTTATCTGACCAACAGATTGTGCAGAGAGTATAATAGGGAAAATTAATAAAATTAGTGAGATAAATAATAATTTTTTTATATTCATCTTTGACTCCTTATAATTTTTGGTTACCATCTAAATTCAAGACCAAGCATTGTAACATGTCTATTATAATCAAATACAGGGATATTGGAATCACTCCTTGTGTATTGGTATTGGATTATAAAATCTATATATTCTGAAAAATTGTAAGTAAGTGCGATTGAAGGAGTAAAGAGATTGTCCTCTCTGACTTTATAACTTCCAGCACCCTCTCCGATTGAAGGTTGGGAATTGTCAAAATCATCCTTTTCAAGATCGATACCCATTTGGATATTTAGCTTTTCTGATAAAGGGTATAAGAAATTTGTTGAGAGTATGTAATTGGTGGCGTCCCAATATTCACCTTTGGTATTGTCATCAGCAAGTGTAAATTTAATATTTAAAGCACCTTTACTCTCCTTTAATAAATATGTGTAGGCTATGTAGGTATAGTAGTAATCTGAATCCCTATTGGATTCTGGTGCATAATTTTTGACTCTGTAATTTTTTTGGGTGTAACCTACTCCAACTTCGCCGTAATGATTACCACTAATTAGAAATCTCAAATTTGGAGATAGACCGAGCTGTTCGAGATAATCTTTGTTGTCAACCCATATATAACTATAAGTAATTGGGGTTGTAAATGTAGCTGATTTGAAGCTATATCCCGGAGTGAGTGAGAAAGTTTGTGATGAAACATCGTGTGTATGGATAGAGGCATAATCGTCTAAAAACAGAGAGTAATTTAGGTTGAGAAGATATGGTGAAGTAAATGAAAATGGAGCAGTATAACTTAAACTTGCAATTCCAGTATATCCGTAATCATCCTTGTCAGATATGTCTACATCTGCTATTGAGGAGGATGGTTTGAGGACTACATTTGAATCGTATTTACCGAAAAGTGATGAGTAAAAGTGCCAAGGTCTCTCGTCTTTTAATCTTTTTTGTAAAACATTCACATAATCTCTTGAGAAAATTGCCAAATCAGAGTTGGGATTTACTTCAATGACAGATTTGAGTCTGTTTATTGCTTCACTCTTTTGGTTGCTCAAGATGAGGATTGATGCAGCCTGAAAATCACAAGATTGTTTGAGAGTTGGGTCAAGACTTTTTGCTTTTTCAAAAGAATCTATTGCTTGGTCAAATTTTTTGAGCTTCCCCAGTATGATACCCTTTAAAAAATATATCTTTGCAGGGAAGAGCTTGTTGGCTTCTGCTTCGCTGACCCATTTAAGAGCAGTTTCGTAGTCACCAACCTTATAGTAAGAGTCAATAAGCTCAGGTAGAGCTTCCTTTATCTTTGGTGTGTTGGTAACAGAGGTTTTTAGGTAAGGGATTGACGAATCATATTTTTCCATATTACGATAGGTAATCCCGATGAAGTAGTTTAGAGTGGTTGATTGAGGATCAAGTGTAAAAGCATTATTAAAAGTAGTGAGAGCTTCTTCATAATTTTCCCCTTTGAACTGCTCTATCCCTTTATTTAGTATCTTTTCAAAATCCCCCTTCTCTGCATAAAGATTTATTATTGCAAAGAGAGTGATAGAGGCAATAAATAGAATTAATCTAATCTTTTTCATTTTGTCCCCTTTTATTGATAATTTCATTCTAAAACAACTTACCTTATATTTTTAGCTATATAAAATCTTTTTAAGATTTTCAACTGTTTTTATAAATATTATCAAGATTTTTTTAATACAAGAATTTATACAAGTTGAATCTTCAAAAAAGTTGCAGGATATTGAGCTGAGACATCTAAAGTTGCTTTGTAAAAATTATGAATTATTTTTTTTAACTAAAAAATTTGGTTAAAATGAAAATGACACAAAATAAAGAACAGCAGCAACAAATTTAGAAACCTTTCAAACCTACCCTATGCTATCTTGAAACAACTTCTGTAATATCAACCCAAACTTCTGTTTTATTCTACTTTTATTACCCTC
>DYJV01000049.1 GCA_020722945.1 Candidatus Methylomirabilis sp.
AATTACTTTATTTGGTTTACTTTTTATTTTTGATTCAAATATCCAATCTAAAACTTTTATAAATAATTTTAGAAAGAGAATAGATAAAATGAAGATAGAAACTATTTGGTTGATCATAGGATTTTTAGGGCAGTTTTTATTTGCAATGAGATTTATAATCCAGTGGATAGTATCAGAAAAAGAGAAGAAAAGTGTGATACCTGTTTATTTCTGGTATTTTAGTCTTGGAGGTGGGATAACTTTACTTTTTTATGCTATCCATAGAAAAGACCCTGTTTTTATACTTGGTCAAGGTTTAGGTTTGTTCATCTACATAAGAAATCTTATGTTTATTCATAAAAAGAGGTAAATTATTTTTTGAAATAACAAAAAAGGGAGCAATTTGCTCCCTTTTTTGTTGGATAATATAAATTTATTTACTCTTTTATGTTGTGAAGCTGTCTCATAACTTCATTGGCTTTTCTGATGTCTTCCTCTGTAAGTAAATGCTGAGTAGCATTGGATACGATGACGTTAGCAATCATTGCCAATGGAGTAAGTATCAATGCAGAACTTGTAGCTGGCATTATACCTTTTGCACCAAAGAAAGGAACGTTGTTGATCCATCCGATCATAGCGATTACTGAGCCAAGCAACCCTATAAGAGCACTTGTGATAGCACCATATTTGTTGGTTTTGCCTGACCATACTCCAAGAACCATAAGAGGAAATATAGCAGAACCAGCAACAGCAAATGCCATAGCAACTATCTGTGCAATAAGTGCAGGTGGATGAAGACCTGTAAATATAACTATAGCTATTATTACGCCGGAGAATACCCTTGCCATTTTGATTCTTTCTGCTTCTGTTGAATTAGGTCTAAATACAGTAGCATACCAGTCGTGTGCTATAGCAGCAGCACCAGCAACCATAAGACCAGCAACAGTAGAGATACCTGCTGCAAATGCTCCAGAAGCGAGGAAACCTATAAACCCGATAGGTAAGCCTGCTTTTTCTGGAGATGACAATATTATAAGGTCAGCAATTTTTTTACCTGCATTAGGATTGAAGAATTGCCCTAAAGCAGCGTAAGCAGGTGAAGACCAGTATAGTAAACCGATAAAGAATAAACCCCAAACGATAGATGTTCTTGCAACATGCTCATCCTTAACTGTGTAAAATCTTACCAAGATGTGAGGAAGACCTGCTGTCCCAACCATCAGTGTAAAGATAAGTGCTACAACCTGATAAAAATTACCATGATGCCAAGGAGTAGTAAAGTTTTTTACAAAGTGAAGTTTGTCTTGTGGGTTATCGATAAAGTTAGATACTATAGAACCGTATTCGATTTGAGGGAGAATACCAGGTGTTCCGATCTCTTTACTATATTTGTTGAAAATAATAAATAAAGGGATCAAAAATGCAGAAATAAGAATAACATACTGAATCTGCTGATTTCTGGTAACACCTTTTTGACCACTCATAAGCATATATATAAGAGTCAAGCCAGCAGTCAAGAAAACGGAAGGAACATAACTCATACCGAATATCCATCCACAAATAAGACCGATACCTTTAAATTGTGCTGTAGAGTATGTAATAGCGATAACAACTGTAACAGCAGCGATAATAAGTCTTAGTATGTGAGAATTGTATCTGTCACCTATAAACTCAGGAATGGTATATTTACCGAATCTTCTTATCTGAGATGCCATAAGAGCCAAAAGTAAAACGTATCCACCTGTCCATCCTACAATATATGTAAGACCAAACCACCCTTTTAGGTAGAGCATACCAGCAACACCCATAAAAGAAGCACAGCTCATCCAGTCTGACCCGATAGCCATACCGTTACCCACAGAGCCGATGCCTCTCTCAGCAACCCAATAACCAGCAGTAGTTTTAACTCTCATTGACCAACCAACTATAAGGTATAAAAGAATAAAACCTATCATAATAATTGCAGGAACTAATTTGAAACCCATTTGTAGTTGGAATATCTCTTGACCTACTTTATAAGCCTCTGGAGCTTTTTTGGCTTCTTCGGCAAAACCCATTGTTGCAAAACAAGAAATAAGAAGAACAAAAATAATAAATGCAATATTCAACCCTTTTTTCATACTATTCCCCCCTTACCACATACTTTTCCCAAAGACTAACAAAATAAAGACATAACAAAATATAACAAATTGTGCTTCCCTGAGCAACTAACCAATAGTGAAAAGGGAATCCGAGAAATTTCATATGACATAGAAAACTTTGAGAGCCATCTGGACCGCCTGTAAAAAGGATAATAATAGGAACTAAGAAGGTTGCAAGAAACCATAGGATAAGGATTCTTGAAGCTACTTTAACTTCTCTTTTGATATGATCTCTTTTTGGATTAAAAAAACTAATATCAATTATCTTTTCTTTCTCCATCTTTCCCTCCTAAAATTTTTGTATTGATAGAAATGGAAACCTTAACACCTCCTTTCTGATTATTTAAAAAAATGTTTTACATAAAACAATTTTGTATACAATAATATAATGTTTTATTTTTGTCAAGATATTTTTTTTAATAAAAAAATCTTTAAAAATAATATCTTACTTTGCATAAAATGAGATATTGTTTTTATTATAATAGATTTATGTTTTTCAAATGTATATTTGATTAAAACAATATTTTTAGAACTGTTTCTCTCTTTAAATACTTTTTTCCCAAAGATTAGAAGAATTATTTAATTGTCTTGAAAATTTTTTTTTAAATTGCTAATATAATTTTCAAATCTGTTATTTTTGAAAGGTTACTTAATGTTTTTTTATCTCAAAAATTTTGGCTGTAAAGTTAATCTTGTTGAATCTGAGTTTATAATAAATACACTTCTGAGTAACTCTTTTTCCATTGGAGAAACAGAGTTTGAAAGTGATATTGTTATTATAAATAGCTGTTCTGTTACCAAAGAGGCAGAGAGGCAAGTATTTCAATATATACGAAGAGTAAAGAGAGATTATAAAGATAAGGTAATTTTGCTAACTGGATGTATGGTTGATAGTAGATTGGAGGATATAAGAAATAGTGAATTGATAGATATTGCTGTTTCAAATTTTTACAAAGAGGATATCCCAAAAATATTAATCAATTTAGATATATCCTCAATCAGAGAACAACTTATTTATTATAGGGATATATCTGAAAAAGAGAAGTTTGCCCAAGTTGATTATTTTGAAAAGGGTATCTTTCATACAAGGAAGTTTATCAAAATCCAAGATGGCTGTGATAATTTTTGCTCTTACTGCATTATCCCCTTATTGCGAGGTAAGCCGAAAAGCTTAGAGATGAGACACATATTAAAGCAATTTGATTATATCCCCGATAAATTTAGAGAGGTTGTGATTACAGGTATCAATATAGGTAGTTATGGTAAAGATATTGGAAAGAGTGGACTCCTTCTACGATTGTTGCTTGAAATTGAAGAGTTACTACTAAAAAATGGTGTTAGAGATTTTAGAATCAGGCTTTCATCTCTCAAACCTGATGAAATAACAGAAGAGTTTATAAATTTTTTAAAAGTAAGCTGTTATATTGCTCCTCATTTTCACCTATCAATCCAAAATTTTAATGATAAAGTTCTTGCTTCAATGAATAGACATTATAATTTTGAGAGAATAAAATTTATAACTGAGAAGATAAGAGAGTTAATCCCTTATGCTGGATTGGGTGCTGATATCATAACTGCTTTTCCAAGTGAAGGTTCTGAGGAGTTTGAAGATAATTGCAGTAAAATGGAGAGTAGTAGTATAAATTTTTTTCATATATTCCCATTTAGCCCAAGAGAGGGAACATCTGCATATCACTTTAAAGATATTCTTGATAAAAGGAGTAAGAGAGAGAGAGTTAGAATTCTCAAAAAGATTGCTGATGCCAAGAGGGAGAAATTTGCAAGGGAGAATCTTGGAAGAGAGCTTAAGGTTCTTGTTGAAAAAGATGGTGATCTATGTGAAGGTTATAGTGAAAATTATATCAGAGTTTTTTTTCAGAAAGAGCAACTTTTATATTTGAAAAATAAAATAGTTAATGTTAAAGGGATAGAAATAAAGAATAAACATTATATTTCAGGGAGGTTAAAATGATTACCAAAGAGATGTCTATTACAGAGATTATCCGTAAGTATCCTCAATGCATTGAGGTATTTCAGGGTGCTGGTCTTGGTTGACTCGGTTGTATTGCTTCTTCATTTGAGACACTTGAGCTGGGAGCTCAAGCACACGGTTTGGATGTTGATGAGCTTGTAAAGGCTTTAAATGCAAAGTTAGGAAATTAATTTGTTTAATTTTAATTTACTTCACAAAGATGTAAAAACAGAATCAAGGGCAGGCATATTAACAGTCAATGGAGTTTCTGTGGAAACTCCTGTTTTTATGCCTGTTGCAACACAAGGTGCTGTGAGAGGTCTTACAATAGATAATCTCAACCAGTGTCAAGCAAAGATACTTCTTGCCAATACTTATCATCTCAATATATACCCCGGTAGTTCACTTGTAAAGAAGCACAACGGTATAGGGAAATTTATGGGCTGGGATTACCTTACACTTACAGATAGTGGAGGGTTTCAGGTTTTTTCTCTTCCCAATAAAAAGATTACAGATGATGGTGTTGAATTTAGGTATGAAATAAATGGCGAAAAGGTTTTCCTCACTCCTCAGTCATCTATTGCAATACAGGAGGAGCTGGGAGCTGATATTATAATGTGTTTTGATGAGTGTGTAGAGTATCCTGCTGAGAAAAATTATGTAAAGAAAGCAGTTGAGAGGACTCTTAACTGGGCAAGAGTATGCAAAGATTCTCATTCAAAAAAGGATCAGTTCCTTTTTGGGATTGTTCAGGGTGGAGTTTATGAAGATCTCAGAAAATATTGTGCTGATAAGATAGTTGATATAGGTTTTGACGGTTATGCTATTGGTGGTGTGAGTGTTGGTGAAGGTCACGATCTTTTAAAGAAGGTTGTTGATGATACTGCCAAATATTTACCTGATGATAAGCCAAGGTATCTTATGGGAGTTGGTTTGCCTGAAGATATTATAGAGGCTGTTGAGCGTGGGGTTGATATGTTTGACTGTGTAATCCCAACGAGATTTGGTAGAAGTGGGACACTTTTCACCAAAAAGGGGAAGGTGAGAATTACCAACAAAGATTACCGTAGAGATATGTATCCTATTGATACGAGTTGTGACTGTTTTGTATGTAAAAAATTTACAAGAGCCTATATTCATCATTTATTTAGAGTTAATGAGGTATTGGGAGCTACATTATGCTCTATTCATAATCTAAGATTTTATACAAGTATGATGTCAAATATGAGAGATTCTATACTCAACGATAGATTTAAAGATTTTAAAAAAGATTTTTACGACAATTACAATCCCAAAACCAATAATGAAACAACTTAAAATTGCTTTTTCTACCTGTCCAAATGATACTTTTATCTTCTATGCCCTTGTTAATGGGAAATTATCAAATTGTCCCTATAAATTTGATGTTCATTTTGGAGATATTGAAGAGTTAAATAATCTTGCTTTTGAGAATAAATTTGATATTATAAAATTATCATTTAATGCTTTTGCTTTTCTGCAAGATAGATACTATCTGTTGGATACAGGTAGTGCACTTGGCAGAAATTGTGGTCCACTTCTGGTAAGCAAAAATTTTTCATCTCTTGATGAGCTTCAAGGGAGAAAGATAGGGTTTCCGGGTCAATTTACAACTGCAAATTATCTCTTTGACTTCTTTAATCAAAATAGTATCAGTAAAATTTTTTTGAGATTTGATCAGATAATTCCTCAGATACTATCTGGTAAAATTGATGCAGGTGTCATAATACATGAAAGTAGGTTTACATACAAAGATTACAATCTGATATCCATTGCTGATCTTGGTCAGTGGTGGGAGGATAGCACATCTTTTCCCATTCCACTTGGAGGTATAGCCGTAAAAAAGGGTATTTCTTTTGAAATTTTAAAGAATATAGATTATTTTTTGAAAAAAAGTATAATTTATGCAAATTCACATTACGATGAAGCGGTGGATTTTTCTAAAATATATGCAAAAGAGCTTGATAATAAGGTTATAAAATCTCATATTGAGCTTTATGTAAATGATATGAGCTACTCTCTTGGCAAAGAGGGTCTTGATGCTATCAAATTTTTTATTGAGAGTGGTAAAACTAAAAATATATTTTCTATGAATAATTTCAAAATAGTAGGGGAGAATGGTTTTATTGAGTAGCAATTTTTAAGGGGCAAATTTTTTAAGGAGGATTTTTTATTATGTATTTCAATGAGAGACAGAAAATTGTTTTAGAAAAGAGGATTTTACTAAAAAATGAGAAGGGTGAAGTGATTGAATCACCTTCTCAAATGTTTGGCAGGGTTGCAAAGTATGTTGCAAGTGCTGAAAAGAGTAAAGAAAAAAGAGAAGAGTTTGAGAAGAAGTTTTTTGAGGTTATGACTCAATTTGATTTTCTCCCAAATAGTCCATGTCTTGTAAATGCTGGAATCTCAAAGAGGAAAAACCAGCTTGCTGCCTGCTTTGTTCTCGTTGTTGATGATTATATCGAAAACATCTACGAAACCTTAAAATATGCTGCTATAATCCACAAAACAGGTGGTGGGACAGGTTTTGATTTCTCCAACATAAGACCGCAGGGAGCAATAGTAAACACTACTAAAGGCGTAGCTTCAGGACCAGTCTCATTTATGAAGATTTATGATGTTTCCACAGAGCAGATAAAGCAAGGTGGAGTGAGGCGTGGAGCAAATATTGGAGTATTGAGGGTTGATCACCCTGATATACTTGATTTTATAGAAGCAAAGAAGGGTAAAGATTGCCTTAAAAATTTTAATCTATCAGTTGCCATCACAGATGAATTTATGTTGGCTCTTCAAAATGATAGTGATTTTTATCTAAAGCATGAATTTACAGAGAAGCCTATCAAGATAAAAGCAAAAGATATATGGGACAAAATTGTAAAAAATGCACACTCTACTGGTGATCCCGGGTTGCTTTTTATAGATAGGATAAATGAATTGCACCCTATATCAGGTCTTGAAATTAGAGCTACAAACCCTTGCGGAGAGACAGTTTTGGCTGATGGTGAGTTGTGTTGTTTGGGGAGTATTAACCTTTCAAACTTCTTTATTCATAAAGATAAGTCGATAGATTATCCGAGACTTGCAGAGGTAGTTGCCACAAGTGTAAGGTTTCTTGATAATATCCTTGATGTTAATGATTATCCTCTTGAAAAGATAAAAAAGATAACCCTCGAAAATAGGAAAATCGGTCTTGGAGTCATGGGGTGGGCAGATCTTCTAATAAAACTCCAAATATCTTATAACTCTTCTGAAGCAATACAGCTTGCTGAAAAAGTTATGAAATTTGTCCTTGGCAATGCTGCAAAAGCAAGTTTTGAAATAGCTAATGAAAAGGGAGCGTTTCCTAATGTGGACAATTACAAACCTTACCCATATATCAAGGAAGCAATCAAAGAGTATGTTAACATTGATATTCCTCAATACAGACCAAGAAATGCGACTCTCACAGCAATAGCACCGACAGGGACACTCTCCATAATTGCTAACTGCTCTTCAGGTATAGAGCCTATATTCTCTTTTGAAACACTCGAACGTAGAGTTGATACAGAGATAATTCACTATCACCCACTTTACAAAGAGTGGAAAGAGAGCAATCCAGATTCAGAAAAACCAGATTATTTTATTACCGCACATGAGGTTGATGTAGATTTTCATATCAAAATGCAATCTGCATTCCAAAAATATAACTGTAACTCTGTTTCAAAGACTATCAATCTTAACAAAGATGCTCTTAAAGATGATGTTTCTGAAGCTTTTATCAAAGCTTACAACTACGGTTGTAAAGGTATTACAGTCTATGTTGATGGAAGTCTTGAGGATCAGACTCTATCTATTAAAAGTTCAGAACCTGAGAGTGAGGGAAAAGAGTTACCCGAATGGCTCAACAGCTATGTTGATGAGTATAAGAAAATTGGAGATGAGGATATTGTAGAGTTTATAGAGAAGAATTACAACCATCCATTCTTTACCAATGGTCTCAAACCGATAAGCAGGGTGGACCATTTGCAAGGTGTTACATATAGAGTAAACACAGGTTATGGTAACCTTTATCTCACTATAAATGAGCTTGCAGGGAAACCTTTTGAAGTTTTCTGCCAAATAGGGAGGAGTGGAGCAAGTGAACTTGCAAAAGCTGAAGCAGTTGGCAAACTTGTATCTCTTGCATTGAGATCTGGGATACAGCTTGAGTATATCATAGAGCAGATAGATGATATTATGGGCAGCCAGCCTATTATTACAAAGCAGGGTTACATAAAGTCTATACCTGATGCTATGGCAAAAGCATTAAAAGAGTATATGTCTAAAAAACATAAAATATCTTACAAGAGTAAAGTTCTCCCTAAAATAGGGAGACAGATATGTCCTGAATGTGGTAACGATCTTATCCCAGACAGCAGGTGCCCTTATTGCGGTGTGTGTGGGTGGAAAAATTGCGGTGGTTAATATCTGAGATATTTACCAACATTAGAAGTATTGACACTCTACTTGGTTTAAAGTTTGATAATATCAATGCTTTAAAGATGTCAGAGGGTGTTTTGAAGATAGATTGCAGCAAAGATATCCTGAAGCAGAGTGAAATTAACAGAGTAAAAGATATTATTGCTGCTAATTTTAACTGTAAAGATATTATTTTTACATATCAGGAGTTTAAAATAGTTTATCCATACCCTGTTTTAAACTCCAAATTCAATAATTTTATAACCAAAGTAATTTTTGATAATGGCAAATTCATTTTACAATTTTATCAGAAAGATAGTGGTAAATTTTACGAATCAACTATCTACGACTATGTAAGTGTCGAAGATTTTTTGGATCATCTAAAATCTTTTGCAGTTGAGAAACTACCTCTATTGGCTGACTTGTATAGGTTTAACCAAATAGTTTTACCTTTTTACAACTTTTTGACTCAAGATATCCTCTACATTACAGATCAGTGGATTAGTTTTATTTCTAAAAAAGGGTTATCAAAAAATTTTGATAAACTTTATTTTTCTTTAACTTGATTTTTTCTTAATATTGAAATAACAATACCTTGTTATCAAATTAAAATGCATAGGAGGTCAAAATGTCTCATCATCATAAGCATGATCACCAAAATAAATGTTGCCACGAGCATAGCGACACACACTCTGTTTCTCACAATGACTTAAATAATGAGCATTCAGAATGTTGCCATGAGCATCATAGTGGGCATTGTCATTCGGGGCAGGGGGATCCTCATTCACATGAGCATCAACATCAATATTCACATGAGCATGGTGATACAGGTGAGCACTCCCATTCGTATTCACATACTCATCCTCATAAGCACGGAGATGAGCATGCTTCACACGATCATGAGCATGATCATTTTTTAGAGCATAGTCATAATCACCATGACCAACATCAGGATAAATCTCTTCCTGACAAGCTGAGAATACTTATCCCACACTGGGTAGAGCACAATAGAGCCCACATTTTGGAATACAAAAAATGGGAAGAGAAAGCAAAGAGTGAAGGTTTGACAAATGTTGAGTGTATTTTAAACAAAATATCTGAGAAGCTTGAAGAGCTTGATAAATTATACAAAAAAATTGATAGCTCTATCCCTTGATGACTAAACTCTTAATATTAAATATTACCAGAATGGGGGATATTATTCAATCAATCCCCCTTCTTAAATCTTTAAAGAGAGATATAAAAGATATATCAATAAGTTATGCTGTTTTAGATAATTTCAAAGATACCCTTTCAATCATACCTGAAGTAGACGAGGTTATCCCACTTGATTTTAGCGGAGTAGTAAAAAATATCGATTTTCATCAAATATCAGAAGCTTTTAATATATCTGAAAATTTATTGTTTTTTATGGATAAAAATTTTCAGAAGATGATCAATTTGTCATTTTCAAAATTGAGTGGTTACCTTCTCTTCTTCTCTGGTGCAAAAGATAAAAGTGGTCTATTTTATACATCCAAGAATCAGTTTCAGGCTATTGACAACTGGAGTAGATATTTTCTCTCAATAGTTGATTATAGAGATTTATCGCCATTTAATCTTGTTGATATATACTCTAAAATTGGTGGTGTTGAGCTTCACAATGACTTTAACACAAAAAAGGGTGGTTACAAAAATATTGGATTTGTATTAGGTGCTTCTACATACGACAGAAGGTGGAGTTGTAAAAATTTTGCTAAACTTGCCGAAGCTCTTCTTAAAGATTGTAAAGATAGATATATCTTTATCTTTGGGACAAAATCTGAAATTCCCCTTGAAGAGGAGTTTTTTAATTTTTTTAAAGGTGATACCTCAAAAGTGAAATCCCTTATTGGGAAAACTACAATTCCTCAACTTTTTCAAACTATAAAAGATAATGTAGATATTTTGTTGACTAATGACACAGGGACAATGCATATAGGTTGGTATGCAGACAAGTGTGTTCTTGAACTTTCGCTTGGTCCAGCCCTTTACAATAACACAGGTCCTTACGGTAGTGGACACTTTGTGATTCAGCCTCAGATAGAGTGTGCTCCATGTAGTTATCAGACAAAATGTAAAGACCTTAAATGCCACGAAATTGTTACTCCTGAAGTTGTATTTGATGTTTTAAAATATATGGTAGGGGAATCTAAATTGCTCCCTGATTATGAAAATATTTTGATTTTAAAAAGTTGTTTTGATGAAAATAATTTTTTAGATTACTCTATAATTTCAGGCAAAAACATAAAAGATATTCAAAATAGGAGGGTTCTAAAAAAAATATGGATTGATACATTGGAAAATTGTTTGAAAAAAGATAAAGATTGTATTATAGACAGTTATGATAATCTTGGTTTACTATTACGCCAAATAGATATTTTAGATACTTTGTTCAAAAAAGGTTTATCAATCATAGAATCTGGCAATATGGCTGGAATAGAAGATATCATTGAGCTTCAATTTAATCAGGAGGAGGAGATAAAGAGAATCGTATATTCAGATTTTTACGAATTGAAACCTTTTTTAAAATATATCGAATACTCCAAGAGCACTCTTTCTGACAACAATTTGCTATTTAATCTTAAATATTTAACTAAATTTTATAATGATTTTAAAATACAAATAAATTTATTTTATAGGAGGTAAATGCAGTGAAAATTTTTATTGATAATCAGCCACTTTCAGTTGATCTATCCCAATTCAACAATCTTGAGGATTTTATCTACTATGTTATGAATAACCATATTTCTGGTGATAAGCTTTTAACAGAGGTCAAAATCAACGATGTTACATTTTCTGAGAGGTGGCCCGGTGAATCGAAAACTTTACCAATAAATAAAATAGTTAGAGTAGATTTTAATACATCCCCTATAAAAGAGCTTGCAATAAAGATATTGAGTGATATTCCTTCCCAGATAGAGATGATAAAAAATGGTGTTCTTCAGGCTTCTGAGCTTTATAGAGTTGCTGATGAGCAGGAAGCAAACCTAAATTTTATCAAAGTTCTTAATGCCCTAAGGAGCTTTATAAACTTTATAATTCAGATAAGAAGAGCTAATTTGGTTGATTGGGATAATATGCTTGTTTCTGATACGACCATTGATACTGTTTATGAAAGAAGCATCAAATTAATAGATGAGATAATAGAAGTGCAGGAGGATGAAGATTGGGTTTTACTTGCTGATCTTCTTGAATATGAGTTACTGCCTGTGCTTGATAAATGGAACGATTTTACTTCAAAAGCAAAGGAAACATTAGGTAGTAAAACAAATTAAATAGATGGGGGATAAAGTATGAAAGTGGCTTTATATCAGGGACATGGGCAGATAGAATCTTACCCTGTTGGTTCTGCTTTAATGGGTGTTATATCCCATGAGCAGAGACACGCCAATTTTAACACTTACTCAGCATTTCAGAAAAGTGAGGAGCTAAAGCAAGATATCAAATTAACCATTCAGTATAAAGATGGTCAGCCTATTCCCACAAATGCTTATACAGAAGCCAAATTTAAAGAGAAGGAGAGTATTGGGAAAGAGGAGCAATTTATAAAAATGCTCTTTATTAACTTCAAAATATCAGATTTGGAAAAGAAATTTGGAAGTGCAGATAGTAAAGAGAAGCAGGATATCTTATTCAAAATTGATACATTCAAAAGAGACCTTAAAAAGCTTAAAGAGGATATATTTGCCCCTGATATTTCAAAAAGTAGTTATACAAAAGTTGATCATGCACTTTTTTTAAACATCTACGATTTTCAGAAGTATAATTTACCCCCTGTAATGATGTCTGGTTCATTTTCATCTGCATCATCAATTAATGAAAAGGTAAACGATATTAATTCTCAAAAGAGTATAGAGCAGCCTATTGTTTATCAACAGATACTCAATGAACCACTTTATAAGAGTGTAGTTGTTGATTCTTGGCTTGATATTAATAGTAGTCTTACCCACTTTAACAATTATCTTCAAGATTTCTCTATTCATTTTAATAAAGTCAAATACGATACTGATAGCAGCCAATATTTTCAAATAATACCTTCTAATGAAAATTACGAGGATAGAGGTTACAAAATTTCTATAAATAGGCTTGCCAAATATTTGACTATATATTCAGATAAGGTTGATGATCCTTATGCTTCACTTGGTAAAAGCGGCACTCTGACTATAAATGGTATCGAAGTAGAGGTTGAAAATTCAGATTCCCTTTACGATATTGCTCAAAAGATAAATTGGGGTGAAGATAGCAATCATAATGCTCTTCTCGATTATGACGAAGGTGAGGATACGAACAGCAATGAAACCCTTGATGGTGGGACCATTAGGCATGGAGTTTATGCATTTATACAGAATAACTCCCTCTTTCTAAAAAATATAGAGAGTGGTGATATTGCTCTTAATATAGAAGATAACGACAATATTTTTCATGATTTAAATATAATCAAAGATAATCCTCTCAACAATTTATCCTACTACCCTAATGTTTATGAAAATGGTGAAAATGCTCTTGTTGAGATAAATGGAGAGTTGATAGAGAGCCAATCAAATGTTCTCTCTTCTAATAATGATATTTTTATTCTTAAAAATATTAGCGATGTTCCCAAGAGTGCTGATGTTTTAAAAGATGAGGATTCTGCTATTAGTGATGTAAAGGAGTTTATCTCCAATTATAATAACCTAATTACTTCATTAAATGATAAAGTTATGAATGAAAATTTTGATGATCTATCTGCTGATCTATCCAAAATTAAAAGAGAGCTTAAAAATGCTATTTTTGATGATATATCTTATGAGGAAAATTTTTCCGATATTGGTGGCAATATTCAAAACGATAAAAATTACCTTACTGATCTCGAAATATCTCACTCCTCAGAGAAAAATTTTCATAACAGTATCAGAGATGGGATAACTTCTTTAAGACTCAAAAGCAACCAAGATGAAACACTTATTATTTCGGAAGATAAATTATCCGATATGCTCAAAGATAATCCTGATAGTGTAAATCAGATATTTTTCTCAGAAAATGGTATTATTGATAGATTAAAAACTTTTTTTGATAAAGTTATTGATGGTGGTGATGGTATGATAAGCTCTGAGATAAGTCAGCTTACAAACTCTTATTTCTCTGAAATTGAAGATTTCTACAACCAACATAGAGCTACTATCAACTATTATGAAGAGAAATTTTCTCAGTTAAACTCAATAATAGAAAATGATTAAACAATATATTCCACTAATAGATATCGAAATAGATATTTATTCAAAAATCATGCTTCAGAACAGAGATCTACTCAACCATATAAATTCTGATGATTTCAAATTATTTGAACAGAAAGTTTACAATAAAAGCAAGCTTTTTGAACAGATACAAAATGTAGATAATGAGCTTGATCAGTTATGGAAAAATTGGGATAAATACAAATCTTATGCTGATGATAGTGACAAAGCTAAGATAAAGCATCTCAGAGAACTTATAAAGGAGAATCTTGATATAGAGAATATTTTAATTGATCAATTCTCAAAACTGAAAGATTCTCTCAAATCAAAAACAATTAATGCCAATATAGGCAAGCAGGTTCTTAATGCTTATGGTAGCAAAAAAGCTAATCTCCCTTACTTTGTAAATAAAAAGAGTTAGCGGTTTTCACCGCTAAACTCTCATTTCTTGTAAACTTAAATTTTCACTCTCTGTAAAATTTTCCTGCTCTGGATTTTTCATGTTTATGTACTCCCATGCTTCTTTGAGAGTCATCAATATTGATATAGATTCTTTAAGCATCGCTCTGTTTTTTGAGATATTTGCTTTTACAAGGTAGAAATAGAGGAAATTGTAAATCTTTCTCAAGTTCACTGCGATTTCTCCACCATCTTTGATGTTAAGTGAGTTGTTGAGCTCATCAACGATATTTTGAGCTTTTGCAATGTAGACACCTTTTCCTGCCATATCGTTCTTTTCCAGACAATTAACTGCAGTTTTCAAGAAAGATATAGCACCATCATAAAGCATTACAACTAATTTGAGCCTGTCACTTGTTGTTACCTGAACTTTTTGATAATTCATATAATTATTCATTTTCACCCTCCTGAAAAATTTTCTGTTAATATTATTAACAGCAATATAGATGCCAAAATTATATTTAAGATATCTGAGGTATTTTTGCTATTCCACTTGATAAAAATTGAGCCTGTCCATTTAACTCTGCTATCATCTCTTCCATAAGTGAAAATTGGGTTCTAAGCCTTTTCTCCACTGTATAAAGTCTATCCTCTTCATGTGCAATTTTATCATCGATGTTGCTGATGATTCCATTGTAATTATCTATAAGTAGGTTTAATGGACCACTCTCAGAATCTGTAAGAACATCGATTTTCTCATTTAAAGATTTTGTTACTCCTCTTAAAAGCCGTATCTCTGCGGTGTAAGTCCCATCAGATGTTGTATCTACGAGAAGTTGTAAACCAGATTCAGGATTTCCACTTTCCCCTATGATATAGTTTCCATTAATTTGGGCAGTGTTGCCATTTATTGTGGCAGAGGTAATACTTCCACCTGATACGGTAACAGTCACATCGTATGTCCCAGGTTCTGTCAAATTCTTAACATAACTGTCATAAGTTACCTTATTTGTTGTGGTATCATTTTTGCCAACTACATCAGCACCAAATAGGAGTGCTACATCGTCAGTATAATCTTGAAGTGCTGAATCGAGAATAGAATCATCTATTTCAAGATATTTGTCATCAATTGTTTTTATCCCTATATCTGCAAGAGAGATATAACGCTCTGAGCCGGCTGGAGATTCTATGCTGTTTATACTTTTAAATCCAGTCGCTATCTGAGTTGTCAACCTCATAATGTCGTATTCAACCATCTGAGCTGCGTAGTTACTCTGCAAAGTTCCTGCTTCTTTAGTCTGTGAATCGTATTTGGTAACTTCTTCTGCATACTTTATAAATTCATTATAACTTGTTACAAAATTTTGTATCTTCTCTTTCATTGCAGTAGTATCATTTGCTACTACTATTGTTGTATTGCCTGTTGATTTTAAAGTTATAGTAACACCATTTATCAGATCGTTTATGGTGTTATCTTTATGTTGGATATATGAATCTGTCGAAACTGGGTATCCATCTAATCTAATCATAGAATTCTGAGCTTCTTGAGTATTACTAAAAGTAGATGAAGTAAAGTTTGTAGTGCCACCTGTTCCATCCAAAGTAGTTACGGTATCATCTATCTCTATTGAGTAAGCTGCCCCTGTATCCCTTCCTGTGAGAACAAGGTGGTAAGAGTTGCTCAATCCTAATCCATCATTTACTATTGTGGCAATAACACCAGGATTCTTACTGTCTTCATTTATTGCATCTGCGAGGTCTTGAATTGTTGAATTGTCTGAAACATTTACCTCAATAGTTTCTCCACCTGCATATTTATAAGCAAAAATTTTACTTGAACCACTGCTGTTAATTTCTGTGTCTTTTGATGCTACTCCTGAGTGGAGCTCTTTTTCGGTTTGTGCAAGTCCTGAATCCTGTGCTTTTTGAAGATTAGGATGAAATATATCTATTTTAAATTTATCACCTTCTGTATATGCTGCAGCTGCAACCGTTATCTGAACCCCTTGCTCTACATCAAATATTCCTGCTACATTGGTCTCTATAACTCCAGATTTATCAAGCTCTTCATCTGTCCACTTTATTTTTATTGTATCGCCTGAAGTTATGTTTCCACCCTGTATAATCTCAAAATTTATAGATTTATTGGTAGTTCCTGAATATGTCCCGGCACTTGTGATATTTGAACCGCTTGTCCCAACAATATTTTCAACTGAATCGATAGTTGCAGTTGAAAAATTGGTTGAGGTATTGTTTGTTGAGACACTGATTGTATTGCCTGAACCACCTGATGTTGCTGTAAGAACAAGTCTATAAGGATTACTTGATGAGGAGTCATTTAATATACTTGCTGTTACGGTTGAAGAGTAAGAATTTATAAGACCTGATAGTTCATTTAGAGATAAACTTCCATTGCCATCACCTGAAACTGTATCGTAATTTGCAGCATCTGCCTTTGTTATTGTAAGTGTATTGCTTCCGACAGTTATTACCATTGCAGGATCAGTCCCTGTGGTGGTATTATAGACAGTGTCTGCTTCAGATGAAAAACCTTCTGATGCTAATTTATGTTTTATATTGCTACCAACAGTAAGATTGTATGACCCAGGTTCAGCAAGAGAGTTGTTTGTAACAGTTGCAACATCTTCGTTACTTGAAAGGGATGTCCTCGAATAAAATTCTTCGAAAGAATCGAGAAGAGATACAGAAGATTGGAATGTGCTCAATTTTGAATTGTAGTTTTGCAGCTCCTCAACTTTTGTATCCCAACCACTCTGCCACGATTTCATTCTATTGATATTGGTTGATTCAACCTTTATCAAAGCATCAATTATGCTTGAATAATCTATACCTGATGCTAACCCAGAAAATGTTAATGATGGTGCCGCAGACATTGCAACAGCATCAGCCATTTTAAAAACTCCTTATTTAAGATTTACTTTATTATCGGAAAAATTTTCATTTTTTTTATATATTGGCAATAATAATGCCATTAATATTTTATAATGGACTCTCAATAGAGAGCTAATTATAACAGCTGATGATATTTTTTATTAAAAAGATATTTCTATTACACTCCTTGATAAAAAATTTATTGAATTTTAATTTAATTTATGGTCTATTGAAGTTGTAGTAAACAGATTTCCAAAATGTAGGGGTATATAATGTCCACCTTTGTCAAGACCAAATATAAATTTT
>DYJV01000050.1:0-4914 GCA_020722945.1 Candidatus Methylomirabilis sp.
TTATCGTATCTTTAATATACCTTTGGTATGTTTTCTTGGATTAGGGGAAGGCTCACTGTAACCTTTGTCCACCCGTTCTGACTTTCCAAACTCACCTTTCCTTGGTGCAGTTCCACAATCCTTTTAACAATCGACAGTCCCAAACCTGTCCCACCGTATCTCGTTGACCGAGACTTTTCAACCCTATAAAATGGTTCAAACACTTTGGAGGATTCCTCAGCATCAACACCTGTCCCTGTATTTTCCACCTTGACAATTACTTCCGTCACAGATTGATAACCAATCACCCTAACTTGACCGCCATCAACGTTATATTTAATGGAGTTATCCAATATGTTGGATAATACTCTACTCAACTGCTCCTCATTTCCTTGAACAATGAGCTGTTGAGGTAGTTTAACCTCCAAACGTATATTTCGTGCCTCAGCAAAAAGGCTGTAATCAGCAATCAAACGTTCCAGTATTTTGACCAAATCTATAGATTCTTTTATTGCACTTATTTGGATTTCAAGTGCCGACAGATCCAAAATGTTTTTTACAAGTCGTTCCATCCGAAGCACTTGTTCCGTTAGACGTTTAAGACCTTCCATGTGTCGCTCATTTTGGATTTTATCCTGAGTGGAGAGTTGTCCTTCAATCGCCAACTTCATTATAGATAATGGGGTCTTTAATTCGTGAGAAGCATCAGCAAGGAGCCTTTTTTGCCGCATAAAGGCGTGCTGTAATCGGTCAAAAACCTGATTGAGTGTTTGAGCTAACGCATTGAATTCATCATAACTCTCAGTTATGGGCAACCTACGGTCTAAATGATTTTCGCTAATTTCAAGGGCCTGTTCATTCATAATCCTGATGGGCTTCAGAATGAAACCGGCAAAAAAATAGCTGATGACCAACAATATAATTACGGAAAAAACCAGACCATTTATAACCATAATAAAGACACCCCATAACTCTTCTTCTAATTCTTCCATGGGTCGACCAACTGTAACAAGAAACGTCTTTTCGCTGTAACTAATTTTAAAGTTTTTAATTCGAAAGGGCACATCATTTTGCTCATTTTGCCTCAAATCGACGGTATCCGCTGGGATAATAAGGTTTAGAGTGGCACTGGAGTTCAGAGCCGGCTCCTTGATTTTGATTAATTTGGCCAAGTGAGATAGATAAATCGGTTTATCGTAATCCTCATTGTAAATAGCCAACCAGTATCCTTCATCATCTATAAGCGATGAGGCATCCAAAGGTCTACTCTTATCATTTTTCGAAACAACGTGGACAGCTCGCCTTGCCATGCTTTGTAGCTCTAAATCAATGATCTCAAGTTGTTGTTCAAACATTTCCCACAGAACTATGCAGGAAAGAAGCAGACTGGATAAGAATCCTGCAGCTGTTATTAATAAAGTGATTTTATGGCGAATAATCATCGGATTCCATCTTATTTGTCCTTTATAACATATCCTACGCCACGAATAGTTTGAATAATGTTCTCATTGCCCTGGTCTCCAATCTTTTTTCGTAGATTCTTCATATGAACATCTATGAAATTGGACATACTGAATGGATCGAAATCGTCCCCCCACACATGCTCAGCCAAGCTGAAACGGGATACGACCCTATTCTTATTGTAGAGGAGAAATTCAAGAATGGAAAATTCCTTGAGAGTCAGCTCTACCGTTTTGCATCCTCCTTTGGTCACTTCACGACTTACCGTATCAAGTATCAGATCCCCAACCTGAAGCAATGAATCACCCTGCCCCGTTGATCGTCTTAACAATGCACGCACTCGTGCCAGCAGTTCTTCAGGTGAAAACGGTTTGGCCAGATAGTCATCCGCCCCCATATCAAGCCCCTTGATCTTGTCCTCTGTTTCTCCTCTGGCAGTCAGCATGAGAACAGGCGTCTTTATATCTGCCTGTCGAATTTCACGAAGAACCGACAACCCATCCTTCTTAGGCAACATAATATCGAGGATGATTAGATCAACCGGGTTATCAAAGAGTTTGTCCAGTGCCTCATCACCCTCAAGTGCAGTTTCAACCATGTATCTCTGGTCTTCAAAAATCTCTCTAAGTTGATCCAGTAACGTTTGTTCATCGTCAACAATTAATATATGCATTTATCACCATTAATTTAGTATTTTTTCATGCGGACACTATGACCATATTCTGCTTTGGATTTTCCAAAAACAACCACCCACCTATATAGTTGCAACACATTTTCAGTAATCTTTTCTTAAAAAAATTCCTAAACAAAGACCCTGCTGCTTTTGGAGAAAAGATACAAACGCCCTCAGTCTGACAAAAGTATTACCTCGGTTTTGCCACAACTCACGGCACTTTCCTCAATCATTAAACTATTATAACCATTTTTAATAATATCACAAACTACGCTGCTTCTCCCCGTCACAAAGGGACACACAGCTGCCATCGCTTGAAATATGTCAAGAAAGTTGGCTCTATTTTTTAAACAACATTTCCTATCTACCAACATACAGACAGGAATATTGCAATTTATTTTCATCTTTTTCCCCGTATTTTTTCAATTTACGGGGTCAACCATTCTGACATGACATATTGGGCTTCCACATCATAAGTTATATGTGATAGCACACTTTTCCGCTTTTGTCAGTATAAAAATAGAGTCAAAAGCAAGTTGCAAAATTGCCGCTACGATAATAATTCGTTACTAACATACTCTTTTCTAAAAAAACAACCAAAGATCTCTTACTATTCTACTCTTCCATGCTCTACGCCTCAGAACGGATTTCCAAAATCTTTCATCCACGTTGCCGCAATTCAGACCAAAGAGCGAACGGTCCTCCGGGTGGAGCGGCCTCCCATTGAAAAATTGACACGGCATTGCCTCCGTTGATAACAGTGCGACCTGAACAATTTTAATAAACTGGCAGCCAGGTCGCACTGATTTGGTTAAGTTAGATTAATCCTCATGGTTAAGGTCATTGTCTTTCCCAGAATCATGATCCTCATCATCCTCATTGTCCCGTTCCATACCCAGTATCTTGCCAGATCCGGCATCCACCTTTACATCCATGATGGCCTTGTCGGCGGTCACCACTTCGACACCATACACCAGAAAACCATTTTCATCTTCAAGCTCTACCTTCAAGACTTGACCGGGAGCCGAGGATAGGGCATTTTGAACTGCCTCATCCATGGAAATCAAGGCCTTTGCAGGAAAGTCAGCCTCTGATAGACCTCCGACTTTAATGGTGCCTCCTTGAACCCCACCTGTTCCTGTTTGTGCAAAGCTTATTCCGGCAGCGGAAAGCCCTGCTACTAAAATCCCTGTTCCAATAATGGTAACCAATCTTTTCTTCATGTTAAACCCTCCTATTCTTAAATTTTTTTGGCAACAATAACCAAGATGAACAACATCTTGGTTTTGCCTTCTGCTGCAAATATAAAACAATATTATGAAGAAAAGATGAACAAGTAAGTATTTAATAAAAATTTTTTCAACTTTAATTTAATTTTATAATGACCTCAAAAATATAGACAATAAAAGATATTTTCTTAATCCTGAGATATGATATATAAAAAATAGGTAATAGCAAATTATCCTAATCAGATATGGTGTGGTGATATATAGTGGAGTTCCTACTCTGTTAACGAAGAGAAGTGTGAGAAATCCCTTTTTTAACTTTATCATGAAATAAGTTTATGGTAACAGAAATTATAAATATTTTAAAATTGTTCTCTTAATCGCTCTTGAATTTTTAAAACATCTGTTGTATCTCTCTCTGATGGAAAAATTTTACCCTTTTGATTCAGTTTTGTCAAACCCGCTCACACTATCTTTTAAAAAATTTTCTATTTACTTTAATATTTTTAGATAGTTAGAAAATATTTTTATAAACTTTTGATGATGTATTTTACAAAACAATTTTAGTAACAGTAGTTAAAGACCAAAGCTGTTAGAAAAAGTAGCTTCAAATATTCCCAAAAGATCACTGATATTTCGAAATTCAATTTTTGAGATTTCCAAATTTTACTTTTAGAGGAGCAAAATTGTTTACCCAACTTTACAACACTTTAAAAAGCTATCTTGAATCGATAAAATTCTCTCATACAGTATTTGCTCTCCCTTTTGCGATGATGGGGATGATTTTACCTGAAAAAAAGTTCCCTGATATCTCAACAATTTTATGGATAATAGTTGCAATGGTGGGTGCAAGAAGTGGTGCTATGGGGATAAATAGGATATTCGATTATAAATTTGACAAAGATAATCCAAGA
Organism: Candidatus Methylomirabilis sp.; assembly: GCA_020722945.1. Lineage (GTDB taxonomy): Bacteria > DYJV01 > DYJV01 > DYJV01 > DYJV01 > DYJV01. The sequence continues at coordinate 4,254 of DYJV01000050.1, forward strand.
ACAATGTCGTGGCCACATATCAGAGGTGACATTTCAATTTTTCAGATATCATTACTCACACTAATTAGCTATCTACTATTTATATTTGCAAGCTACAATCTCAATACTTTATGCTTTTATCTATCTTTTCCAGTTATAATTATACTATCTTTTTACTCACTTACAAAAAGGTTCACCTACTATACACATATTTTTCTCGGATTTGCCATCAGCCTTGCATCTGTTGGTGCATGGATTGCAGTTACAGGTGAATTTTCATGGAAACCATTTATCTTATCATCTGTTATCCTTTTCTGGATAGCTGGATTTGATATATTTTACTCACTTCAAGATGTAGAATTTGATAAAAAAAAAGGTCTTTTTTCAATCCCTGTAAAATATGGGGTGAAAAAAGCTATACAAATATCAAGAATTTTTCACTTAATAATGATGTTCTTTCTTATTTTAACTATTTTTATATTCAATCTTGGGTTTATATACATATTAGGTGTTGCTACAACAGCTATTTTCCTAATATATGAGCACTCTATTGTAAAAGAAAATGATTTGAGCAGAATAGATAAAGCTTTTTTCACTGTCAATGGCTGGATATCAATACTCCTGTTTATCTCTCTTCTTTTTGATATTTATCTCTAACAATGGATAATATTGCAGTTTATAT
>DYJV01000050.1:5014-17351 GCA_020722945.1 Candidatus Methylomirabilis sp.
ATCTCTCTTCTTTTTGATATTTATCTCTAACAATGGATAATATTGCAGTTTATATTCTTTTCATTAAACCATTTTACTTTACCTTGTTGCACTAACAATGGAGAATATTGCAGTTTATATCCATATCCCTTTCTGTCTTAGCAAATGTAACTACTGTAGTTTCAACTCTTACCCACTCGCCTCATTCACATCTTCTGATATTGACAAATATTTTAAAGCACTTTTATCTGAAATAGAAAAAAATAGAGAACTTCTAAATAAAAGAGATATAACCTCAATATATTTTGGTGGTGGCACACCATCTATACTTGAAGCTGATAGATATAGGGAGCTCCTCTCTTGCTTTAATATTGAAAATGTTCAAGAGATCACTCTTGAAATCAATCCAGGCACTATTAATAAAAAAAAATTAGAAGAGTACTCAGATATCGGAATAAACAGAGTTAGTCTCGGAATACAAACATTAAACAGCAAGCTACTCAACTTTCTTGGACGAGTCCATTCCAAAGAAGATGCTATCCTCGCTCTCAAAGAGGCAAAGGAAGTTTTTGATAATTTTTCTGCTGATATAATTTTTGCTATTCCATCCCAATCAATAAAAGATATAAAAATAGACCTCTCAACAATCGTAGATATAGGAGCAAAACATATCTCTTGCTACTCTCTGACAGTAGATGAGGGGAGTAAATTTTTCAAGCAGGGTATCAAGGAGGAGAGTGAAGATAAATTTACAAAGGGATACAATTTTATAAAAAATTTTCTTCAAGATTCAGGTTACCAACATTATGAGATTTCCAATTTTGCCCTGCCAAGTTTTGAGTCAAAGCATAATCTAAATTACTGGAATGGCTCTGAATATCTCGGAATAGGTGCCGGTGCAGTCTCATTTTATCAGAATATGAGAATTGAAAATATTAATGACCCAATTTTGTATTCAAACGGTGACTATCCATCCAAAATTGAGCATCTTACCAAAAATCAACAGATAAATGAGTATATCTTCCTTAATTTAAGAAAGAGTGAAGGGTTACATCTAAAAGATTTTAAAGAGAAATATAATTTCGACCTTTACCAGAGATTCAGAAATAAGATAGAGCAGTTAAGAAAAAATAATTTAATAAAAGTCGAAAATCAGAGGTTATTTTTGACATCAAAGGGAATGAATGTGAGCAACTCTATATTTATAGAGTTTTTTGTATGAAAAAATGGTTTTGGAAGTTGACAATAATTATAATTCAAAATTTGAAACTTAAAATTGTAGTATCAATATTACTAAAATCTACCCAAAAAGTTTCTTCGATATTTTAGCAACATATTTCCCTTGAAATTTAGCAATATTAAGCTCATTATCAGAAGGTCTCCTCAAACCATCATTTCCAGCAAGAGTTGATGCACCATAAGGTGAACCACCTGTTATCTCATCCATGTTAAGAAGAGCTTTTTGAGAGTAAGGGACTCCAACTATCACCATCCCATGGTGGAGAAGAGTTGTATGAAAACTTGTAATTGTAGTCTCCTGTCCCCCATGCTGTGTCCCTGTTGAGACAAAAACACTCCCAACTTTCCCAATAAGGGCACCTTTCGCCCATAAACTACCTGTTTGGTCAAGAAAATTCCTCATCTGAGCAGACATATTCCCAAACCTTGTAGGTGTCCCAAATATAATAGCATCAGGTTCTTCAAGCTGATCAGGGTTTATTATTGGAATATGTTCAAAAGATTTTCTAACTTCAAAAGCACCTATTCTTTTTAATACTTCTTCACCCATCAACTCAGGGACTTGAAAAATTTTTACTTCAGCACCCTCAACACTTCTTGCACCTTCAGCTACAGCTTCAGCCATTTTGTAAACATGACCATAAGTGCTGTAAAAAACTACATATACTTTCATCGATACCCCCTCTCTCACCTAAATGGAAGTAAGATTATTATGGCTTAAAAGTAAACTTTCTCTTTGGAAATTATAATCGATCAATTAGAGTATCTATAAGAAACCTCGATATACTTGTCGCAGGGGGTAAACCTGGCAAATGATCCTTGTGAAACCACCCCGCTTCTTCAAGCTCACATCTGTCAACTTTCAACTCACCAGCAGAGTAATCTGCCAAAAACCCTATCATAATCTGATATGGAAATGGCCAAAATTGAGTTGTGATGTATTTCAAGTTATTTATCTCAATCCCTGTCTCTTCAAAAACCTCACGATTGACAGCCTCTTCAGCACTCTCTCCATACTCAATAAATCCTGCTACAACACCATATCTATTCCTCTGCCACTCCCTTTTCCTTGTAAGGAGAATCTCTGGACCTTTTTTTACTCCAACTATCACAGCAGGATTTAAACGGGGGTAAACAGTAAAGCTACACTTACTACAAACCTTCGCTGTCTCTTTATTTGAAAATAGTAAACTTCCCCCACACTTACCACAGTAGATATTTTCACTATGCCATATCGAAAAAGATCTTGCAATCCCTGCAACTCCCCTACTCTCCTCATCAATCTTTTCACTGATAATATTGAAAGAATCCTCCTCAAATAGAGAATCGTTTTCAATAAAAAAGAGATTCTCATTTTTATATTTACCAAAAAAAATTGCATCTTCTCGGATGCTCTTGACATCTTTATGAATTTTGAATCTGCTACCAGATAGCTCAATTATTGTAAAATTATCACCCGATATATTACTTTTTACAGTAGTAATATGGAGATGTTTTATGAATTCTCTTGAAAATGGAAGATTGGGTAAGAGCATTTTGGATAAATAACAAATAGATCTAATTTAGTCAACATCAAATATAACTATCTGATTTTAAACATTCTATTGAAAACAATTTATTGACTATCCAAAAATTAAATTTCCACTGATTAAAAACCTCTTTTGCTTTTATCTTCTTTTCTGTTCTAAAAACTATCAACTATTTTTTACTTCCCTTCTACTCAAGGAAAATTGACCACCCCATCCAGCTTCGCTGTCCACCCCTTGAGTAGAGGGGAATTTACATTGGTTAGCAATATTGTCCATTATCAATTCAACATCCAAAATTAATAATCCTATCGGCAGGTTTGAGATGACAAATATTTTTTTGAAATTACACAGAAGTGGCTCTGAGATTACAAAGGTTGGGATTTAAAGGTTTTTTAATTTGGTGGTTAACCTTTTGTGAGGTGTTTAAATACTCAGCAAAACTATAAAATAGTGTATTAAGATAGTAAAAATTGTGATTCGTAGCCTCTTTATAAAATAATTAAAGAGTCCTTTTTGACAAAGTTGTTTAGGGATTAGGTTTATAATTTTAAATTTTTAGAATTTTTATTTTTTATAATTTCTGCAATTATGCTGACAGCTATCTCTGCTGGTGTTTCAGAGTTTATCTGAAGCCCTATTGGAGCATTTATCTTCTCAATACTCTCTTTTGTAAAACCTTTCTTGATAAGATTCTCCTTGACTGTCATCACTCTTTTCTTGCTACCAATCATCCCTATGTATTTGAACGGTTTATTGAGAATTTGTGTAAGTATAACCTCGTCATGTGCATGCTCCCTTGTTACGAGGACAAAGAATGAGTTGTTAGTTGTTCTGATGTATTTGAGGATATTTGAAAAGTCAGAGAGGATAGTTGTATCTGCATCTGGAAATCTATCATCTGAAAGAAATTCCTCCCTATCATCATATATTATTACATTAAAATCACACAGTTTCCCCATCTTTGCAAGTGGAATAGCTATGTGCCCAGCACCAAATATATTTAATTCTGGAAGTGATTCTATTTTGTGGCAGTAGAAATTGTTATCTTCTATTAACTCTGATGTCAGTTTTTTTGAAAAATTATTTAACTCAACAGAGAGGAAAAAAGTTTCACCAGATAAAAATTTCTCGGTAAGGTTTGAGATAAGAAAAGAGTCCTTTTCTGATATATAAAGTTGTAAAACTGAAATTTTACCACCACACACAACAGCATCACCCAAAAAATTTTTCTCTGCTATGATGCTCTTTTTATCTTTTATTAAGGTAATACTTTCATTTATAAGGTCATTTTCAACAGGACCTCCGCCGATTGTCCCCTTTATTTCACCATCAGGTAACACAAGCATTACTGTGCTCACACCCCTTGGAGTAGAACCCTTTTTGTCTATGATTATGTTGAGCATTAACTCTCTTTTTTTAAAAAGAAGCTCACTCAACTCTTCCCATTGAAATTCCATATTAAATCCTTTTTAGAATTTGTTTGTAAAAAAATCTCTCACTGTTTTCTCAAGGCTATCTATCATATTCCTTATTTTTGGTAGGTCATCACCCTCTATCATTATTCTAAGTTTCTTCTCTGTCCCTGAATACCTTATAAAGATTCTGCCTCGACCATCTAATGCTTTTTCATAGTCATTGATCTTTTTCTCTAATCCTATAATTGCTTTTAGAGGAACTTTTTCAGGAACTTCTATATTTTTGAGTAGCTGTGGGAATTTGTTAAATATTTTTTTTAATTCACTTGCTTTTTTCTTCTCCCTTAACATTATTTTGATGAATTGCAAAGCTGTGAGTATCCCGTCACCAGTTGTATTAAAGTCTCTAAAAACAATATGTCCGGAAGGTTCACCGCCAAAATTGAGGTCTCCTTTTAACATCTGTTCTACAACATATCTGTCACCTACATCACTCTTGACAATATTTATTCCACTTTTTTCAAGAAATTTCTCAAGACCGATATTGCTCATTGGCGTAAGGACAACAGTATTATTTTTGAGAGAGCCCTCCCTTTTCATAAAATCTGCTGCTGCTGCAATAATATGATCACCATCTATCTCATCACCATTTTCATCAACTAATATACATCTATCGCCATCACCATCAAAGCTGATACCAAGGTCAGCTTCCCTTGAAATTACTGTAGCTCTTAATTTTCTGGTGTTTGTAGAGCCGCAAGCATCATTGATATTTGTCCCATTTGGTTCTACCCCGATAGAGATAACTTCCGCACCTAATTCATAAAAGACTTCTGGTGCTACCTTGTAAGTAGCACCATTTGCACAATCTATTACAATTTTGAGTTTTTTAAGATCTAAATTTCTTGGGAAAGTTGTTTTAAGATAAACAACATATCTCCCAATAGCATCATCTATCCTAAATGCTCTACCTATTTTTCTGGAGTCTGGAATTGCATCTTTAAAATTATTTTTTAGGATAAGATCCTCTATCTCGTTCTCAAGCTTATCAGGAAGCTTATAACCATCTGATGAGAATATTTTGATTCCATTATCCTCAAAAGGGTTGTGAGAAGCGGATATTACAACTCCTGCATCAACTCTCATATTCCCGGTAAGAAAAGCTATCCCTGGAGTAGGGAGTGGTCCTACAAGGTAAGCATCGCCTCCCATAGAACATATTCCTGAAACAAGGGCATTTTCAAGCATATAACCTGATAACCTTGTATCTTTACCTATTAAAATTTTCTGTTGTGAAGCATTTCTGAAGATAAGAGAGATTGCTTTGCCAAGTGATAAAACTATCTCACTTGTCATTGGATAGGTATTTGCCTTCCCCCGTATCCCATCAGTGCCAAATAGCTCTCTCATGATTTATTTCTCCGGTTTTTTAATATTTTTTGTCTCTGTTATGGTGAGGGTTGCTTCCTCAGAAGATATTGATAAGATTTTTACTTCAGGTGGGGAAGTTATTGATACCTTATACTTTTTTGAAGTATTTAGGTTGTTAAGAACATCTAAATTTATAGATGCTGTAAAATTACTTTTTTTGATACCCTCTTTTAGGTTGTCGCTAATCTCACATTGTATAGAAATTTTTTCAGGGTTAAGCTTTATATTGTAACTATCCATAGCAAATGGAGCGTTGATTTTGATAGGGATATCCTCAAATTTTAATATAGAAGTTTTCTCCTCTATTAATACCTTTATTTTGACTTTGTTAGGGGATATTGATTTTATATGACTGCTATCTGTTATTACATTTTTTTCAACTTCAAAAGATGTATCCCTCTTCTCAATATTTATAGGCTCTGTTTTCAATACATTTATTTTTTTGATTTCATTCTCTGCACCTATAATTTTTATGATGTTCGGTTCTACAATAATATCCTTTATCTTAAATCCTTTATTTGCCTTCCCATCCATTTTTGGAATGACAGGTTTTACTTCTGTTACTATTTTGTCAACATTGATAGTAACCTTTGAGGGCGTTACAATCTTAACAGAAACATTATGAGGAAGATTGAGCATATGGGGGTAAATATGAATTTCATTTTTACCCTTCTGAACATCTGACAAATTAATAGGGAAAGATAACTCCTTTTTGGTAATCATTTTTAAAAGGGAGCTTGGTCCACCTAAAAGGAGTGATATCTTCTGATCAGAAATATTTGTGATGATGTATTGTGAAGGAATATTTTTGAATTCGAGAGGGATATCGATATTTATATCAGAGTTCTTCTCTCCTGTTACTGCAAACCACAATCCAATTCCGCAGAGGATTGAGATTATCTTATAAAGTATATTTTCAACTATCTTTTCTTTGAGGCTCATCTATTTACTCTTATCTTTAGTTCCTATAAGGAGGTTTGTCAAAACTTTTTTGAGACTGTCAGCATCAAGGTTTCTTGTCAACTTCCCATTGATTCCTACAGAGATGTTCCCTGTCTCTTCTGAGACTATCAGAGATATAGCATCTGTCTGCTCTGTTATCCCTATTGCTGCTCTATGTCTTGTCCCTAATTGTTTGCTGATGTCAGGATTTATTGAGAGTGGGAGGAAACATCCTGCATATTTTATCCTATCGTTGACAATTACAACTGCACCATCGTGAAGTGGTGATTTGTTGATAAAGAGACTTTCAAGAAGCTCCTTTGATGCAAATGCATCGAGCTCTTTCCCAATTTCTATAAGATTTTTGAGCCCTGTGGCTCTTGGAAAGACTATTAATGCACCTATTTTCTTGAAAGATAAAGTAACAGCAAGCTTGACTACTTCATCTATAATTTTTGTATCTGTAAATTGAATAGTCCCTTTTAGGAATATATCTTTCCCAAAATTTGATAGTGCAAGTCTAATATCGTGCTGAAAAATAACAACTATTATTACAAAGATAGAACTGAGAAAATTATTGAGTATCCAATTTAGTGTGACTAATCCTAAAAAACTTGATATTTCGTAGAGTATAAAAAGGAATATAAATCCGATAATTATCTGAGCAGACCTTGTCCCTTTGATAAATAGTAAAATTCGATAGATGATAAAACTTACAATTGCAATATCGAGAAGATCTTCCCACCTGATGAAGTCTATTGTATAATTTAGTAGTTCTCTCAAAATCTAATCTATCCCCTCTTTTCTGATGCTGTCAACTATTTTGAGGGCTTCAACACTCTGTTGAACATCGTGTGTTCTTATAATTTTGGCACCATTACTTGAGGCTATACAGGCAGAAGCAATTGAGCCGTTTATTCGATCTTTAGGAGTTGGTCTATTTAATATTTTGCCGATGAATGATTTCCTTGATGTCCCAATAAGTATTGGTAGTCCAAAAGATTTGAACTCTTTAAGGCGATTGAGTATCTCTAAATTATGAGTAAAGGTTTTCCCAAAACCTATACCGGGATCAATTATAAGATTTGATGGATCTCCGCCATGATCCTCTACATAAAGGATAATCTCTCTAAAATAATTAGATATTTCATTTATAAGATTGTGGTAAGTAGGATTTACTTGCATATTTGATGGGGTCCCTTTGATGTGCATTAGAATCGCAGGAACTTTATATTTAATAAGAAGATCAAACATATTGTTGTCAAATTTTAGTGCTGAGATGTCGTTGATAATATCTGCTCCATGAATTAGAGCTTCCTCTGCCACCTTTGCTTTGTAAGTGTCAATTGATACAAATGAATCTGGAAACTCTCTCTTTATCAGAGTTATAAGTGGAATAACTCTTCGTAACTCTTCATCTACTGAAACATTCTCTGCACCCGGTCTTGTAGATTCCCCGCCAATATCTATAAAATCTGCACCATCTTTTAGCATCTGCTCGACATGTTTGATAGCGGTATCTATATTAGTAAAATCCCCTCCGTCAGAGAATGAATCGGGAGTGGCATTGAGTATCCCCATAATGTAAGTTTTGTTTGGTAGAAGATGTATCTCTCTATCTTTTGATTTGAGGATAAAGGAATTTTTATTAAAATTGTCAATTATTTTGAGAAGCTCACTGCCAAGGAATTTCATTGAAAATGGCTGAGCTTTTATCTTCATTGCAAATAATTTTAGTTGTTTGAGATTCCCGACAATTACAACATTTGATCTTTCAACAGATATATCCAGAGCACCCCTTGCAACAGCAGCATCACCACCAACAGAGAGCATCTCCTGTTTGATAACATTTGCAACAACTGATTTGACGTTTTGTATCAGAATATTGTAAAAGATACCTTTATTGGATACCTTTGCCGCACCTATTTCAGTAGGATTTACCTGAATAAATATTTCATCCTTGAGAGAGCCAGAATCTACTGATAATATTCTTGAATTAAATTTATGCACTTGGAGCTGCCTCCTGCTGTTTACCAAAAATTATTTCATCAACTTCAATAGATGAAAGGGTTTCTTTTTCGAGTAGTGCATTGGCTAAATCGTGAAGCTTGGAGATGTTTTCGGATAATATATCTTTTGTTTTCTGGTAAGCACCCATAACAATATTTCTAACTTCGTTGTCTATTTCGATAGCAGTTGTCTCACTGTAATCTTTGTGTCTGACAAGCTCTTTTCCAAGAAAAATCTGCTCCTCCTTCTTCCCATAAGAGAGGGGACCCAACTTGCTCATACCCCATTCACAAACCATTTTTCTTGCAAGATCAGAAGCACGCTCTATATCGTTGCCTGCACCTGTTGTGATACTGTCAAACACAATCTCCTCAGCAACCCTTCCACCCATAAGTATTGATATCTGAGTGAGAAGATACTCTTTTTTGTATGTGTGTCTGTCATCTATTGGCAACTGCTGAGTAACCCCCAATGCTCTACCTCTTGGGATTATAGTAACTTTATGAATAGGATCAGCTTCTGGGAGAAATCTTGCTACAAGAGTATGCCCACTTTCATGGTATGCTGTAATTTTCTTTTCATGGGGGTTAATAATCATGCTCCTTCTTGCTTTGCCAAGTAGAATTTTGTCTTTTGCCTCATCAAAATCAAGCATTTCGATAGATTCTTTGTTTTTGCTTGCAGCGATCAATGCTGCTTCATTTACGAGGTTGGCAAGGTCAGCACCTGAAAAACCGGGTGTCCCTCTTGCTATTATGGATAAATCAACACCCTCTGCCAAAGGCTTGTTTCTTGCGTGAACTTTGAGAATACCATCTCTACCGGTAAAATCAGGGTTGTTAACAATAACTTGCCTATCAAATCTTCCCGGTCTCAGAAGTGCCGGATCCAGAACATCTGGTCTATTGGTAGCTGCTACGATTATGACACCATCGTTTGATTCAAATCCGTCCATCTCAACAAGAAGCTGGTTGAGTGTTTGTTCTCTTTCGTCGTGCCCTCCACCAAGACCTGCGCCACGATGTCTCCCTACTGCATCTATCTCATCAATAAAAATTATACATGGAGCATTTTTCTTCCCTTGTATAAAAAGGTCTCTTACCCTTGCAGCACCAACTCCTACAAACATTTCAACAAAATCAGAACCACTTATGCTAAAAAATGGGACATCTGCTTCACCTGCTATTGCTTTGGCAAGTAAAGTTTTGCCGGTGCCGGGAGGACCTACGAGGAGTGCTCCTTTGGGAATTTTGCCGCCTAATTTGGTGAATTTCTTGGGATTTTTGAGGAATTCTATTATTTCACCAACTTCCTCCTTCGCCTCGTCAATCCCTGCAACATCTTTAAAGGTAACTTTGTTTTCAGATTCGCTCAACAGACGGGCTCTACTTTTACCAAAAGAGAAAGCTTTGCCACTCCCACCTGCCATATTACGCATAAAAAATATCCATACTCCTATCAGAAGGAGCATAGGAAACCATGAAACAAGTATAGACTGCCATAAAGAATTTTTGTCGTTAGGTTTGACTTTTATAAGGACATTGTTATCTTTGAGAATATCCATCAGCTTCAGATCTGGAGCAATATAGCATAGATACTCTTTGGTATCGAAAGTTTTGAGGAATAATTTGTCACCTTGTATTGTAACACTCTCAGCTTTGCCATTTTTGACCATACCAAGAAAATCGGAATATGTTATCTCATTTGTGACAGTAGGATTATTAAAAGCATTAAAAACCATTATTACAACAAGGACTATTACAAGCCAGAGAGAGAGATTTTTAAAAAAATTGTTCTGTTCGGGATTTTTATTTGGTTTGTTAATTGGACTCCTCCTTAATATAATTTTAAGATTTTTTACCACATTACTTTGCTTTATTCAATAAAAATCAATTTCTGTTTTTAAATAATTTTTGCTCTCCTTTGAAATTTTTACCTTTTCACTTATTCTGTGTCCTACTACCCAAACAATCTCTCCACTTGAATCCACCAAAAGTGGAATCTCTCGCCTTTTTCTTAATGGAATTTTGCTGTTGATAAAGAAATCTTTTAGTTTCTTTGGAGAGCCTATCCCTAATGGCTGGAATCTCTCTCCACCTTTGTAGTATCTTATTTCAAGAGGGAGTAGTAACTTCTCAAAATCGAAAAATTCTGTCAGATGACCCTTCTCTGATAGTTGCGGATAGGAATCAACACTCTCAATTTTGAGCCTGAAATTTTTGAAAGCATACTCCCCAATTCCTGTTATTAGAGAGGTTTGGGTGGGGCTACCATCTATATTTTTACTATTTTTAAGCGAAATAAATATATTGTCATACTCTTTGTAAAATTGTATCTTTTGGAAGGTAAATACCCCTTTTGAGCTATGTATAAATTTGTCAAGCTCTGTAAGAACTGACAATCTGTAATTGTAATTGTTAAAGTGGGCAAATATCTTTTTGTAAATTTCAAATCTGATAAATCTATTCATAGGAAGTTGTTTGTAGAGAAGGTTGTAACCGTTATTATTTGGAGAAATTATTTTATCAAAGATAGATGAGACGCTATCTTCTATAAATTCTGATAGCTCCCCTATATTTTGAGAGAAATTGGATATATGTTTCTCAAAAGCAGGTGAAAAATTCTCTGATATGAATGGGATTAGTATATTTCTGATTCGGTTTCTAAGGTAGTAGTTTTTTCTGTTTGAAGAATCTTCGACAAATTGTGTCTGACTCTCTTTTAAATATTGTAGTATCTCTAATTTTTTAAATGTGATAATTGGTCTGATGATATTTGAAAATTTTAACTTTATCCCTTCAAAAGCAGTTATCCCTCTTCCTCGAAAAAGTGAGATGAAAAAATTTTCGATCTGGTCATCAAAGTTGTGAGCAGTGGCAATTTTGTCGTAACCATTTTCCGATGAAATCTTTTTAAGTAATTGGTATCGCAACAACCTCCCACCTGCTTCAATGCTCATTTTATTCTCAATGGAAAAATTCTTTACATTTAAGGTTTCTGAAAAGATTCTGATATTATGCTTTTTTGCCACAGAGTGTGAAAATATCTGGTCACGAGTGCTCTCATCCCCACGCAGAGAGTGATTGAGGTGAAACAGTGCAATATCTTTTATATTTAATTTTTTTTTAAAAAGGGTGAGCATTGTCAGGAGAAAAATAGAGTCAGCACCTCCTGAAAATGAGACAAGTATAGATTCACCACTCTTGATCAGGTTGTTATTTTTGATAAAGTTTAAAAATTTCTCTTCTATTTTATTCATCTCTTTAAACAAACACCAACTTAAAAAAAATTCTCAATTTCAATCTCTGTTTTCAAACAAACCTCTGTCATCTCAAATTTGCCAGCAGGATTATTAATGTTGAAGTATGAATGTTGCATGATGAATGATGAATTGAAAATTGAGAATGGATAATTGATAATGATGAATTTTGAATTATTTTTTTCAACCTCTCTGTTCTCAAATCTCAAATTTGCCATATCAGTTCTAAATCTGTTGTCTCAATTTCAACATCTGCCGTCTCAACACCAACTTTTTTGGTTCTTGAAATGAACCTTGATGAGGGGAATTAAAAAAATAACCACCCCGTCAGGCTCTGCTGTCCACCCCTCCGTAGAGGGGAATTTTTTAAAAAACTATAACATCCAAGTCAAAAATAAAACATCTCTTCTTTTATCTTTTTTCCTGTTCTAAACACTAAAAACTATCAACTAACAACCATTTTCAATTCCCATCTACACAAGGATAATTGACCACCCCGTCCAGCTTCGCTGTCCACCCCAGAAGAACAGGCG
>DYJV01000051.1 GCA_020722945.1 Candidatus Methylomirabilis sp.
AGGGGAATTTTTAAAAAAAATAATTATCCATTGTCAATTCAAAATTCATAATTCATAATTCATCATTCTCCATTATCAATTCACAATTCAAAATTCATCATTCAACATTAATAATCCTCCCGGAAGGTGAAGGGTTTCATCTCTATAATCCTTAAAAACTTCTAAAATTCAAATTTTATTATAACTACCCTTTTATCAACCAATTTCCAAAATTATGGTATTGAAATTTTAACTCTAAAATGTTAGAGATAAAATTTTATATTACTTTTTATTTCTAAGGAGTCACTATGAAACCTGTTTATGTAAGCCCCCAATCACTCACAGGGAAAGAGTTTCATTTCTGTCCCGGATGTCATCATGGGACAATTCACAAGCTCATAGCAGAAGCAATAGATTTTTACAACCTCAAAGAGAAGACAATCGGGGTTGCTTCTGTGGGTTGTAGTGTTTTTTTATACGACTACTTCAATATTGATGTTGTAGAGTCCCCTCATGGACGTGCAGCAGCAGTGGCTACAGGAGTAAAAAGAGCAAAACCTGACAAATTTGTTTTTACATATCAGGGAGATGGAGACCTTGCTGCAATAGGGACAGCAGAGATAATACACGCTGCAAACAGAGGCGATTTGCTTACAGTTATTTTTGTAAATAACAGCATTTACGGAATGACCGGTGGACAAATGGCACCTACTACTCTTCTTGGACAAAAAAGCACTACCTCCCCATACGGAAGAGATTTCCATAGAGATGGCTACCCTATCAAAATGGCTGAAATGCTTGCAACTCTCGAAGGAGTTGTATTTTCAGGTAGATTTGCTGTTAATAAAATCTCCAACCTCAATAAAGCAAGAAAAGCAATATTCAAAGCATTTGAAATGCAGCAAAAAGGTATTGGCTTCTCATTTGTAGAGCTGCTATCATCATGCCCTACAAACTGGGGATTATCATCACTTGATGCAAATAAAAGGGTTGAAGAGGAGATGATTCCTTACTACCCACTGGGGATATTCAAAGAGAAAAATACTTTGGATGAACTTTAAAAACCAAACTACAACCGGAGGCTAACTATGTATTTTGATGTAATAATGGCAGGTTTTGGAGGACAAGGTGTAATGCTTATAGGGAATCTACTTGCTTACTCTGCCATGAATTCAGATAAAAATGTTACTTTTTTCCCATCTTACGGCGTTGAAATGAGGGGGGGGACGGCAAACTGCACCGTTGTTATCTCTGACCAAGAGATAGGGAGTCCTATTGTTGGTAGCCCAAATTCTCTAATCATAATGAACAAACCATCCCTTGACAAATTTCAACCAAGAGTTGAAAAAGGTGGGATACTTATTTTCAACTCTTCACTCATAAACCGTGAAGAGGTTACAAGAGATGACATAACTATCTTCGATATCCCTATGAACAATATCGCTATGGATATTGGCAATTCAAGACTTGCAAATATGATAGCAATAGGTGCATTCATTAAAGCAACAAAAGTTGTAGAGTTGCAAGTCTTAAAAGATTCACTAAAAAATGTAATTTCTGAGAGAAACTTAAAATTTCTTCCTGAAAACATAAAAGCAATAGACAAAGGATTTGAATATATCTGATTATTAATCAAAAATCTTTACAACGGAGGGGAAATGGAAGAGATCAAAATAGGTAAAAAGATAAAAGAAATTAGAGAAAATAAAGGCATCTCACTTCAGGAGCTATCCAAACTTACAGGTTTTTCTTCGGCAATACTTTCACAAGTCGAAAATCACCTTGAAGCTCCCTCTTTGGGGACACTATTCAAAATTGCAAAAGCTCTTGAATTTGACATCGGAGATCTATTTGGAATAGAATGCAAAAATCCATTTGCAATGACAAGGAGCGATGAGCGTGAAAAAGTCGCAAGATTTGCCTCAAATGATGGAGCCACAAGATATGGCTACACTTATATGTCTCTTGGGATGGCAAAGCAAAACCGTAAATTAGAACCATTCGTTGTAATATTAGAACCAGAAACCATCAAAAATGAGAAACCTTACACTCATGAAGGGGAGGAATTTATATTTGTTTTAGAGGGTAAAGTAGAGGTCATACTTGACAAAAAGAGAGATATATTAGAACCGGGAGACAGTATATATTACGATTCAAAAGTCCCCCACCTTATAAGATGCTTTGAAAAACGTGCCGTTATCCTTGCAGTATTCCCAAAATAAAAATGGACTCGTAATAAATATTTTCAAATACTATAAAAACTTTATTTTCACTACTACCAAAGCAAAAAAGCACTCTTTCGAGTGCTTTTTTGCTATCTAAATTATTAAATTTAAAATTACTCTGATTTACTCTCTTGAGCCTGCTCAGCAGTGAGAGTAGGTTTATTTGAGATCTCTTCACTTACTTTATCTTTTATGGTATCAATCTCTTTTTTGGAAGAGTCTTTGGTTTTACTTTTTACAGAGAACTCTTTCTCAACAAAAGATATATATGCAACAGGTGCAGCATCTCCATTACGGAAACCTGCTTTTATAATTCTTGTGTAACCACCACCCCTATTTTCAAATCTTTTTGCGATATCATCAAATAATTTTTTGGCAGCATCTTTATTATTTAACCTTGCTACTACAATTCTTCTTGAGTTTAGATCACCCTTTTTACCAAAAGTAACAAGCCTCTCAACAAAAGGCCTCAAAAGCTTTGCTCTTGAAACAGTTGTTTTTATTGTTTCACTATTAATAAGAGATACTGCTAAATTTCTCAAATTAGCTTTTGAGTGTTCGGAGTTAACCCCTATTCTTTTTGTAGCTCTTCTATGCCTCATTATTTACTCCTTCTTCTTTCTTATTAACATTATGCAATACTTTATCTGGGTCAAAATCTGTAACAGTCATTCCAAGAGAAAGTCCTAAATCTTTTAAAACATCTTTTATTTCATTTAAAGATTTCCTGCCAAAATTTTTGGTTGCAAGCATATCTGCCTCAGTTTTCTGAACCAACTCACCAATTAATCTGATGTTTGATTTCTTGAGACAATTTGCTGGACGAACTTTAAGATCAAGATCGTCAACACTGCTGTAAAGATACTTATAATATGAAGGGACATCTTCATGTTTTTTCTCTACCTGAACAGGCTCTTCAACTTCAACTTCATTAAAATTTATAAAAATTGACAATTGATCTTGTAAAATTTTTGCAGCATACCCAAGTGCATCCTCAGGCTTAACACCACCTTTGGTTAATATTTCAATAGTAAGTTTGTCATAATCTGTCTTTTCACCAATTCTGGCATTTGAAACATTGTAATTTACCCTTAGAATCGGAGAGTATATTGAATCAACCGCTATTGTGCCTATTGGTAAATTTTCTTTCTGCTCTTCAGCAGTAACATAACCTTTGCCAACTTTAACAGTCATCATAAGATTGAGCTCACCGTCAGAATCAAGATGAGCTATCACTCTATCTTTATTTAATACTTTTACCCCTGCAACTTCCTGAATATCTGCAGCAGTCACTACTTTAGGACCTTTAACATTCAACACTAATATAGACTCTTCAATATCAGAGAGATGGAAATATATCTGTTTTAAGTTTAGGATAATTTCGGCAATATTCTCCTTTACCCCAATAATATTATCAAACTCGTGACTGTAACCCTCAAATTTCACATCTGATATAGCAGCTCCCTGCAATGAAGATAATAAAACTCTCCTTAAAGCATTACCTAATGTGAGACCAAAACCCCTCTCTAATGGTTCTATTACAATTTTAGCGTATTTATTTGGATCTTTGCTTGTTTTCTCTTTTGAAATTTTTGACGGTTTAACTAATTCCCGCCAGTTTCTATAAATCATCAATACCCCCTAATTATTTAGAGTACAATTCTACGATCAATTGTTCATTGATAGGTAAAGTAATCTCTTCCCTTTTTGGAAGTCTTTTTACGATACCACTAAAATTCTCTCTGTCCAATTCAAAGTATTCAGGTTTTGTCCTTCTTTGAGATGCTTCTAATGTTTCAATAAATTTCACTTTATCTCTGCTCTTCTCTTTTATAGCAATGACATCTCCCTCTTTTACTATGAATGAAGGGATATTTACTTTGTGAGCATTAACAGTAAAATGATTTTCTCTGATTAGTATCCTTGCTTCTCTTCTTGATGCAGCAAAACCTAATTTGTAAACAACTGAATCGAGCCTGCGTTCTAATAATTCTATAAGGTTGTCTCCAGTAACACCTTTCATCTTATCAGCTTTTTCAAAAAAAGCACTGAACTGCTTCTCTACAACTCCATAAATTCTCTTTAATTTCTGTTTCTCTCTTAATTGCAAACCGTAAGTAGTCAACTTAACTGCTCTTTGACCATGCTCTCCTGAAGGATAATTTCTCCTTTCAAATGCACACTTGTCAGAGTAACATCTATCCCCTTTAAGAAATAGTTTTACTCCCTCTCTTCTACATAGTTTACAAACTGGTCCAATATATCTTGCCAATTCTTCCTCCTTAAAATTTTATATTGTTAGTAGGTTATACTCTTCTTTTTTTAGGTGGTCTGCATCCATTATGTGGGATTGGCGTAATGTCCCTTATCATATTGATTCTTAATCCACCTGCTTGTAAAGCTCTTATCGCACTTTCTCTACCTGATCCAGGTCCCTTAACAAATACCTTTATCTTCTCAATACCCATATCAGAAGCTTTTTTAGCAACTTGAGAAGCAGCAAGCTGTGCCGCATAAGGTGTGCTCTTTCTTGAACCTTTGAAGCCTAAATTTCCACCACTTGCCCAAGCAACAACATTACCTCTTACATCTGTAACAGAAATTATAGTATTGTTAAATGTAGCTTTTATATAAGCTAAACCTTCATTAAAATTTAATTTCTGGACTTTTTTGGTTTTAGTATCTTTAGCCATTATCTTCTCCTACAATTCATTATACTTTTCATTATACTTTTTTCTTCTTAGCAATAGTAGCACCTCTAGGACCTTTTCTCGTCCTTGCATTCGTTCGGGTTCTTTGTCCCCTTGCAGGTAGACCTTTTCTATGTCTTAGTCCTCTATAGCAGCCTATCTCCATCAATCGTTTGATATTTCCGGTAACTTCCTTTTTTAGGTCACCCTCTACTTTAAAATTACCATCAATATAATTTCTTATCTTTGCAATTTCTTCGTCAGTTAGGTTCATAGTCCTGATATTTGGGTCAACTCCTGCCTCTTTCAGGATGGTGATAGACCTGCTTCTACCTATTCCAAAAATATAAGTAAGAGCAATTTCTACTCTCTTATTTTTGGGTAAATCAACTCCTGCTATTCTTGCCAAAATAAACCCCTCCTTTTAACCTTGTTTTTGTTTATGTCTGGGATTTTCACAAATAATTCGAACTATCCCTTTTCTTTTAATAATTTTACACTTAGAGCAAATTTTCTTTACACTACTTCTGACTTTCATCTGTATTACTCCTATCATTTTTTTTAGATTTTCTAAATGTTATCCTCCCTTTAGAGAGATCATAAGGAGACAATTCAACTGTCACTTTATCTCCCGGTAATATTCTGATGTAATTCATTCTCATCTTACCAGAAATATGTGCAAGTATCTTATGACCATTTTCCAACTCTACCTTAAACATGGTATTAGGTAGATTTTCAAGAACAATACCCTCAAACTCAACAACATCACTTTTTGACATTACAACTCCATCTATTTTGTAAGTATGACTGCACCATTTTCTGTAACAGCAATTGTATGCTCAAAATGTGCACTCATCTTTCTATCCTGCGTAACAACTGTCCAGCCATCTCTCTTTATATCAACTTCGTATGTCCCCTCATTGACCATAGGCTCAATGGCAATAACCAAACCTTTTTTAATAATATGACCACTCTTAGGCTTACCATAATTGGGAACTTGAGGCTCTTCATGAAGAGCTCTCCCAATTCCATGACCGACAAATGCTCTTACAACATTAAAATTACTATTTTCAACAAAGGTTTGAACAGCAAAACCTATATCTCCGATTCTATTACCATCAACTGCTGCTTCTATCCCCTTTGCAAGGGATTCTTTTGTAATTTCTACTAATTTCTTTGTAGAATCTGCGACTTTCCCTACTATTTTGGTAAATGCAGCATCACCATAATAACCTTGATAAATCAAACCAAAATCTACTTTAACAATATCCCCATTTTTTATTACTCTATCACCAGGGATACCATGGACTACTTCTTCATTCAAAGATATACATACTGATGCAGGAAAACCAGAATAACCTTTAAAGGCAGGAACTCCCTTAAGCTGAGCAGATTTCTTTTCAGCTAATGAATTTAGCTCCTTTGTTTTTATACCTTCTGCAATGTTCTGTTCTAAGTAATCTAATACTTCCCTTACACGTTTACAAGATTCATGTATCTTATAAATTTCATCTTTTGATCTAAATACTACCATTAAATATTATCAAGGATACTCTCTATTTTATTAAAAATCTTATTTATATCCCCAGTTCCTTCAACTTCTTTTAATAAATTTTTGCTATTATAATATTTTTTAAGTGGTTCAGTCTGCTCTTTGTAAATTTGAAGCCTTGCCTTGATAGTAGCCTCTTTATCGTCATCTCTCTGATAAAGCTCTCCACCACATTTATCACATATATTAGCTGTTTTGGGTGGAGTAAAAGTAACATGGTAAACTGCCCCACAATCTTTACACATTCTTCTTCCACTCACTCTATTGACAATCTCTTGATCAGGAACTTCCACACTTACAACTGCATTAATTTTGTTACCCATAGCTAATAAAATTTTGTCAAGCTCTTCAGCCTGAGCAATCGTTCTTGGAAAACCATCAAGTAGGTATCCATTTGCACAATCACTATGCTTTAATCTATCTCTTATAATACCTATAACTACTGAATCTGGAACAAGTTTACCTGCATTCATATAACTTTTAGCCTCTTTTCCAAGCTCTGTCCCTTCTCTTACAGCAGCTCTTAATATATCACCTGTAGAGATTTGTGGGATTTTGTATTTCGAAATTATTTTACCAGCTTGTGTCCCTTTTCCTGCACCCGGAGGTCCTAATAGTATTAAATTCATTTTGCTCCCCCTTATCTTTTTGATTTTAAAGATTTATTTTGATAAAACTTTAATCTCTAAAAATTCCATTTATAATAACTCTTTAAATGAATAAACTTTTGTGCACCAACACACAAACTATATTAAGTAGCAGGGCAATTTAAAGTTATAACCCTTTTCTCCCTTTTCTTAGGAGACTATCGTAATTTCTATTAATTAGGTAAGATTCCACTCTTTGCATAATATCGATAGCAACACCTACAACGATAAGAAGAGATGTCCCTCCAAAGTAGAAAGGAATATTAAACTGCATAAGTAATATAACAGGTAACACACAAACAGCAGAAACATATAATGCACCCCAGAGTGTAATTCTGGTAAGAATGGTATCTATATACTCCGCAGTTTTCTTACCCGGTCTAATTCCCGGCACAAATCCACCATATTTTCTAAGATTCTCAGCAACATTGTCAGACCTGAAAGTAATAGCTGTATAAAAAAAACAGAAACCAAATATAAGAGCAACATAAAGTATGTTATAAATAATAGAGTTTGGATGAAAGATGTTATTAAAGTTTTGGAAAAAAGGAACCTTTATAAAGGTAGTGATTGTAGCAGGAAATAGAAGTATTGAAGATGCAAAAATAGGAGGTATTACCCCTGCTGTATTGATTTTGAGTGGTAAATATGTGGTTTGCCCACCATAAACCTTTCGACCAACTACTCTCTTTGCATAATGAATAGGTATTCTTCTCTGGCTTGTCTCAAAAAAAACAACTGCTCCTATAACTAAAATAGCCATAATAAGAATAATTATTGCAACTATTATAGAGAGCTCACCTGTTCTTATCAAACGTAAAGTATTTATGACTGCACCAGGCATCGATGTAACAATACCAGCAAAAATTATTAAGGAGATACCATTGCCAATACCTTTTTCTGTAATACGCTCACCAAGCCACATAATAAAAACAGTGCCTGCAGTAAGGGTAATCATTGTATTAATTCTGAAGAGCCAACCCGGATCAAGCACAACAGATGCACCTGAAGGGCTTGTCATATTCTCTAATCCCATTGCTATCCCCATCCCTTGAACAAGAGAGATAACAACCGTCCCATATCTTGAGTATCTTGTGATCTTCTTGTAACCTTCAGAACCCTCTTTTTTTAATTGATCAAGTTTAGGAACAACAACAGTAAGCAATTCCATAATAATGGATGCAGAGATATAAGGCATTATTCCAAGAGCAAAAATAGATAATCTTTTTAATCCTCCACCTGAAAACATATCAAAAACATTTAGAAGAGTCCCTTTCATTTGGTTAAAAAAGGACGCAAGTGCTTCTGCATCTACCCCGGGAGTTGGAATATGTATACCTAATCTGTAAATTAAGAGTAGCAACAGAGTGTAGAGTATCTTTTTCTGTAACTCCCCCAACCCAGAGAAATTACTTAAATTATCAATATTTTTTCTAATTTTGTTCATTATTTAAAATCTCTCCCCCTGCAGCAAGAATCTTCTCCTTTGCTTTCTCAGAGACACAGTTTATATTAAACTTGAGTTTTTTGGTTAGGCTACCGTTGGATAGCACCTTCACACCATCTAAAGCTTTCTTAATTATCTTTTTCTCTAATAGAGACTCTAATGAAACAGTATCATTGTCATTAAAATATTTTTCAATAATGTTGAGATTTACGATAGCAAACTCTTTCTTGAAAGGATTTTTGAAACCTCTTTTAGGGAGTCTTCTAATAAGTGGCATCTGCCCACCTTCAAAAGCTGGACTTACCTTTCCGCCTGCTCTTGCTTTTTGCCCTTTATGTCCCTTTCCTGCTGTTTTACCCAAGCCAGAACCTGGACCTCTACCCACTCTTTTTCGAGGTTTTTTAGAACCTTCAATATTTTTTAGGTTTGATAATATTTTATCCATTACTTTTGGCTCCTGATATTTGCAATCTGCTCTTTAGATTTTAACAATTTGAGACCCTCAAATGTTGCTTTAAGAGAGTTATGAGAATTTCTTGAACCTAAACATTTTGTAAATATATTTCTTACCCCACAAACCTCTAATACAGCCTTAACAGCTCCACCCGCTATTGTGCCGGTCCCCTCTTTTGCAGGTTTGAGAAGGACACTCCCCGCACCAAAGTTACCAACTATTTCGTAAGGTATTGTATTGTTTTGTATAGGAACTTTAATTAAAGTTTTTTTAGCTTTTTCGATCCCTTTTCTTATAGCTTCTGGAACCTCTTTTGCTTTCCCAAGACCGTAACCAACAAGTCCATTGCTGTCACCAACAACAACCAAAGCACTAAAAGAAAATCTTCTACCACCCTTTACAACTTTGGTAACTCTTCTTATTTCAACAACTCTCTCTTTTAAATTCTGTTGCTCCAAACCTGCCTCCTTGTTAAAATTTTAATCCTGCTTCACGTGCTGAATCAGCCAAAGCTTTCACTCTTCCATGATATAAATATCCATTCCTGTCAAAAACAACAGAATTGATAGATTTACCAAGCAATCTTTCTCCGATTAACTTACCTAAAAACTTTGCTGCTTCTATATCTTTCTTTGATTTTAATTCTGAACTAAAATCTTTTTCCAATGCTGATGCACTAGCAATTGTAGAACCAATAGTATCATCAACAGCCTGAACATAAATATATCTATTTGATTTGAAGACAACAAGGCGAGGTCTTTCAGATGTCCCTTTGATCTTCTTTTTTATCCTGTATTTTCTTCTCTGATCTCTATCTTTTAAGTTTTTTTTTGTAATCATAGTATCCCTCTATTTACGTGTTTTTCCAGCTTTTCTTAATATCTTTTCATTAACATATCTAATACCTTTACCTTTGTATGGTTCAGGTTCTTTAAATCCTCTTATATCTGCCGATACACTCCCTACCAACTCTTTATCAAACCCTTTGACAAAAATAATATTCTTATCAACTTTAATATCAATATTTGCAGGTATCGGATATTCAATATGATGCGAATAACCTAAGTAAAGCTTTAAGATTTTACCTATAACTTCAGCTTTGTATCCAACACCCTCAATCTGAAGCTGTTTTTCAAACCCTTTTGAAACACCATGAACCATATTGTTTACAACAGCACGAACAGTCCCCCACATCATTTTTCCAAATCTTGTATCAGAGATATTGTTAATCTTTAATTCACTATCCTCTTTTACTATCTCCACAACAGCGGGGAAAACTCTCTCTAATTTACCAAGAGGTCCTGAAACTTTGATCTCTTTTCCATCCAAAATTTCTATATTCACACCCTTTGGGATAGAAATTGGAAGTCTACCTATTCTTGACATCTAAAATCTCCTTATCTACCAAATTTCACAAATAACTTCGCCACCAATATTATCTTTTCTTGCTTGAACATCAGAAAGGATACCCTTAGAAGTAGTAAGGATTCTAATCCCCACTCCATTTTTGTAAGGTCTTAAATTTTTGGCAGCAGAATATTTTCTTAATCCAGGTTTACTAACTCTTTTTATTTCGTTGATAATAGGCTTTTTACTGCTATCGTATCTGAGAAATAATCTGATATATGACTGCTTTTCATCAGCTACAACTTTAATGTTTTTTATGAAACCGTTCTCTTTTAGGATATTTACCACTCCCAAAATGACCTTAGAGTAAAGAATATCTACATAATCTTTTCTGACCATCTGGGCATTTCTTACTCTTGTTAATGAATCTGCGATAGGATCATTTACCATTATTCTCTCCTTACCAGCTTGCTTTTGTTATTCCAGGAACTTCACCATTTAGAGCCAACTTCCTGAGACATAATCTACACATATCAAAATCTCTAAAATATCCTCTCGGTCTCCCACATATAGGACATCTATTATATTCTCTAACTTTAAATTTTTTAGGTCTTAGATGTTTAATTATTAATGATTTCTTTGCCAATTCAAGCCTCCTGTTATTTTCTAAATGGCATTCCGATATATTCTAATAATTTTTTACACTCTTCGTCACTCTTTGCAGTAGTAACAATATTAACACCTACACCCTTTACCCTTTCAACCTTATCGTAATCTATCTCTGCAAAGATAAGATGTTCCCTTATACCAAGTGAGTAATTCCCTCTTCCGTCAAAAGCTTTTGGTGAGATACCTTTAAAATCTTTAACTCTTGGCAAAGCAATATTTATAAGTTTGTCTAAAAAATCATACATCTTCTTATTTCTAAGGGTAACCATACACCCAATAGGCATACCTTCCCTTAATTTAAAGGTAGCAACAGATTTTTTAGCTCTTCTGATAATAGACTTCTGCCCTGCAATAAGAGTAAGCTCATTCACAGCTTCATCTATTATTTTTATATTCTGAGTGGCTTCTCCAACTCCCATATTCAAAACAATTTTTTCTATTTTAGGAATTTCCATAACACTTTTGTAAGAAAAATCTTTCATAAGTTTTGGAAGAACTTCTTTTTTATACGATTCATACAACCTTGACATCAGCTTTTATCCCCCTTTTACTTCTTATCAAATTCATATCCGCACTTACTGCAGACTCTAATCTTCTTAGCTGATTTTTCATCTATCTTCAGTTTAGTTCTGACACCTTTTTGGCAGGTCTCACAGTAAAGTAGAGCATTTGAAATATGAATTGAAGCTTCCTTCTTTACTACTCCACCTTCAGGATTAGATTGGGTAGGCTTCTGATGTCTGCTTATGACATTAACACCTTCAACTATAATCCTGCTCTTTTTGGGGATAGATTTCAAAACTTTAGCGATCTTTTGTCTATCTTTACCAGTTAAAATAATGACTTTATCATCTTTCTTTAAATGCATTTTGATACTCCTTATAATACTTCTGGCGCAAGGGATATTATCTTCATAAAATTTTTCTGCCTTAATTCCCTCGCAACTGGACCAAATATCCTTGTTCCAACAGGCTCATACTGGTTATTTAGTATGACTGCTGCATTTTCATCAAATCTTATGTATGTCCCATTAGCACGCCTTATCTCTTTTGTAGTTCTGACTATTACCGCTTTAAAAACATCACCCTTTTTTACCTTGGAATTCGGCATTGCATCTTTTACAGATACAACAACAACATCGCCTATTGTAGCATATCTTCTCTTGCTACCACCTAATACTTTCACACACATAACTTTCTTAGCACCACTGTTATCCGCCGAATTTAATATTGACTGCACCTGTATCATCTTTTTACTCCAAAATTTATATTAACTTCTTCTCAAGTATTTCTACCAAACTCCATTTTTTATTTTTACTTAGTGGGCGAGATTCCCTTATCAAAACTTTGTCACCAATATTACAATCGTTGTTTGGGTCATCAGCCATAAAATTTTTGTGCATCTTTAATCTTTTCCCATAAAGAGAGTGTCTTTTTACTCTCTCAACTTTAACAACGATAGTTTTCTCCATTTTGTTGCTTGTAACAACACCAACAAATTGTTTAACAGTTTTTGTCATTTTTGCTTAACCTCTTCTTTACTCTTTTTTTCAGCAATAATTGTAAATATTCGAGCTATATCTTTTCTAACTCTTTTAAGTTCAGAAGTTTTCTTTAGCTCACCTAATGTTTGCTGGAATCTGAGATTAAAATACTCTTTCTTTGCTTCACCAAGCTTATTACTAAGATCTTGAGAAGACAATTCTCTTAATTCAGAAGATTTCATAATTAATCCTCTCTCGTTATAATTTTAGTTTTTACTGGTAATTTATGTGAAGCTAATCTTAAAGCCTCTAAAGCCATATCTCTGCTAATACCTGAAACTTCATACATCATTGTCCCTGTGCTTACAACAGCAACCCACTCCTCTGGAGCACCTTTACCTTTTCCCATCCTTGTTTCTAAAGGTTTCTTTGTAAGTGGTTTGTCCGGAAATATTCTTACCCAAAGTTTACCACCTCTTTTTGCATATCTTGAAATAGCTACCCTTGCAGCTTCTATCTGTTTGTTGGTTATCTTCCCAGGTTCTAAGGAAATAAGACCAAAATCACCAAACTCAAGCTCATTACCTTTGGTAGCTAAAAATTTTATTCTACCCTTCTGCTGCTTTCTATATTTTGTCTTTGCAGGCGTTAACATAACAAGTTCTCCTCAAAATTAAATTTTGTAGCTGCCTTCAGCCATTTTAATTTTCTCTCCATGGAATATCCATACTTTTATCCCAATTATTCCATAAGTAGTCAATGCTTCAGTAAACCCGTAATCGATATCTGCTCTCAATGTATGAAGAGGCACTCTACCCTCTCGATACCATTCAGTTCTTGCCATTTCAGCTCCCGCAAGTCTTCCCGAACAAGTTATCTTTATCCCTTCAACACCATATTTCATAGCATTAGCAACACTTCTCTTTATTACTCTTCTAAAAGCAACCCTTCTTTCAAGCTGGAAAGCAACATTTTCTGCGACTAACTGGGCATTGGTTTCAGGTGTCTTTATCTCGTTAATATTTATAAAAGGTTCTATATCATATTTTTTCTTCAGTTGCTCTTTAGTCTTTTCGATTTCGGAACCCTTTTTCCCTATTATCAAGCCTGGTCTCGCCGTATTTACAATAATGTGAACCTTATTGGCAGCTCTTTTAATTTCAACTTTTGATACTCCAGCTTGAAACAAAGTTTTCTTAAGAAATTTTTTGATCTTCAAATCTTCGTGAAGATTTTTCTGATATTTTTTGTCTTCAAACCACTTAGAATCCCAATCTTTTAAAATTTTTAATCTTATCCCTACGGGATTAACCTTCTGACCCAATAGACCCTCCCTTATATTTCTTTTAAGACAACTGTTATATGGCTTAACTTCTTCTTAATCATTGTTGCTCTACCCATAGCCCTTGGTAGAAATCTTTTCATAGATGGACCTTCATCTACAAAAATTTGCTGGACATAAAGATTGTCTATATCTATTTTACCTGTCTCCATCGCATTAGCTACAGCAGAATCTATAAGTTTCTTGATTGGCTTACATCCCGCTCTCTTTCCTAATGTCAAAACATTAAGAGCAAAACCAACTTTCTTTCCTCTTACCTGATCAGCTATATATCTAAGTTTTCTCGGCGATACTCTAAGATACCTTAATTTTGCTTTAACTTCCATTGACAACTCCTAACTTTTCTTTTTAGCCTTTTTATCAGCTCCATGACCATAATAAGTCCTTGTTTGAGAAAATTCCCCTAATTTATGACCAACCATATCCTCTGTTACAAATATAGGGATAAACTTTTTACCATTATGAATTCCAAATGTATAACCTACCATAGAAGGAATAATCGTAGATCTCCTTGAATATGTATTGATAATCTTCTTACCACGTTCTATCTTTTCTATCTTTTCTATAAGATGATAATCTACAAATGGACCTTTTTTTAGCGACCTAGGCATTATTACTTTCTCCTCTTAATGATATATTTATCGGTAACTTTATTTTTTCTTGTTTTCCTGCCTTTGGTTATCCAACCCCAAGGTGAACATGGATGCCTACCACCTGAAGAACGACCTTCACCACCACCCAAAGGGTGATCTATCGGGTTCATAGCAACCCCTCTTACACTTGGTCTAATTCCAAGCCAACGGGATCTACCAGCTTTACCAAGAGATATAAGTTCGTAATCAAGATTACCAACCTGACCTACTGTAGCCATACATTTAAGATTAATTTTCCTGAGCTCTCCAGAAGGCAACCTCAAAATAGCATAATTACCCTCTTTACCAGATAATTGGCAGAAACTTCCTGCACTTCTTGCCATCTGAGCACCTTTAAGAGGTGTAACCTCAATATTATGAACAACTGTTCCAATAGGTATATTTTTTAAAGGTAATGAATTACCTATTCGAATATCAACATTATCACCAGATTCAACTATATCACCTACAGCAAGATTAAGTGGTGCAATAATATATCTCTTCTCACCATCTCTGTAATCAAGTAGAGCTATATTTGCAGATCTATTTGGATCATACTCTATTGATGCAACTTTTGCTGGGATATTAAATTTGTCTCTTTTGAAGTCAATAACACGATATTTTAATTTATTTCCACCACCTTTATGCCTTGCCGTAACTCTTCCGTAATTGTTTCTTCCAGCATTTTTATTAAGCGTAATTAGAAGACTTTTTTCAGGAGTAGATGTAGTTATCTCTTCATTTTTCAAAACGGTTCTGAATCTTATTCCTGCTGATGTTGGTTTAAAAGTTTTAACAGCCATAAAAATATCCCCTATCCTAAAAAGTTAATTTTCTGTCCAGATTCTAATGTAACATAGGCTTTTTTGAACCCAGACTTCTCCCCGATATATCTTCCGTATCTCTTTGATTTGGAATGCTTGTTGACTATATTAACCTTGTCAACTTTAACATTAAAAATTTTCTCTATAGCTTTTTTGATTTCTGATTTATTAGCTTTGGGATGTACAATAAACCCTACTTTATTCTCTGAGAGCTCTTGAATTTTGGTAATTTTCTCAGTCAATATAGGAAACCTTATCGCATCATAATAATTATTCATTAAATTTCTCCTATTTCTTAACTTAATCTTTCTTCAACTTTTTTTATGGTATCTTTAGACATAATAAGATATTCATGTTTCAATAGATCAAAAACATTTATACCAATTTCTTCAATATATTTGATGTTGGGAATATTTCTACTTGAAAGCTTAAGATTGTCGTTTCCAAGATCAACCACTGCTGCATTTGTAACATCAAATTTTTGTAATATATCAGCAAAAAGTTTTGTTTTTATACTTTCCAAAGCTAATGTATCAAAAACTATCAATCTATTATTTTTTAATTTGTAATTGATACTTGAGAGTAAAGCTGCTCTTCTCTCTTTTTTGTTTAATTTAAATTCGTAATCTCTCTTTCTTGGGCCAAATATAGTGCCACCACCTCTCCATATTGGCGATCTACTTGAACCAGACCTTGCTCTTCCTGTGCCTTTTTGCTTCCAAGGTTTCTTGCCACCACCACTTATCTCACCCTTTGTTTTGGTGTGGGCATTACCAGAACGTTTTTTAGCAAGCTGATACTCTATACAATTTTTAAGAAGACCAGTTTTTACTTCTCCATTAAAAAGAAGATCACTTATCTCCAATTTCCCTACTATCTCTTTATTAAAATTATAAACATCTACAATCGGCATAATAAGTCCCTCACATCTTAAAAAAACTGTTTTTTGATATATACTAATGAATTTTTGTGACCCGGGATAGACCCTTTTATCAATATAAGATTCTGGTCAGGTCTAATATCCAAAATTCTTAAATTTTTAATGGTTATTTGAGCATTACCCATTCTACCAGGCATTTTCTTGTTTTTGATAACCCTTGAAGGAAAAGCTGAAGAACCTATACTACCGGGACTTCTATGAACAGTCGAACCGTGAGCATCCTTCCCACCTTTAAAATTGTGTCTTTTCATAACACCCTGAAAACCCTTACCTTTACTATTACCGGTAATATGGACAAATTCTCCTGCTTTAAACATATGTGCACTAATTTCTTGACCAAGATTAAAATTAGCAGGATCAGAAATTTTGAACTGCTTTATATATTTGTAGGCTCCTACACCAGCCTTTTTAAAGTGACCAGCCATAGGTTTATTGATTCTTTGTAATTTTTGAGGAGCATAAGCAAGCTGAACAGCATCACAACCATCTTTTTCAGCAGATTTCATTTGGACTACATAGCAGGGACCCGCTTCTATAACTGTAACCGGATGCACCATACCTGTTTCGTCGAAATATTGCATCATTCCAAGTTTTTTCCCAATTAAACCTTCTATTTTCATCGCTATTACCTTTTTATATTTTTATAGTTTAATTTCAATACCAACACCAGCAGGAATATCAAGCTTCATAAGCTCATCAACAGTCTGCTTTGTAGAATCAAGTATCTCTAAAACACGTTTGTGGATACGCATTTCAAACTGATCCCTTGAATCTTTGTATTTGTGAGGAGCTCTTATTACTGTGTATCTCTTTATCTTTGTAGGTAAAGGGATAGGACCTGAAACTTTTGCTCCAGATCTTTTAGCCGTAACAACAATATTCTTCACAGATTCATCAAGCAATCTATGATCATAAGCTTTCATTTTTATCTTTATCTTCTGCATTTCCATAAAGTTCACCTCACTAAATATGTTTAAGCAATAATCTCAGCAACAACACCTGCACCAAC
>DYJV01000052.1 GCA_020722945.1 Candidatus Methylomirabilis sp.
ACCTAACTACAAGTTTAAGTGAGATTGCTGTTTCAACTAAAGTAGTCCCCTATTACGAGTCATTACCAACTACAATAAAAATCAAAGAGCTGATATAATTATTTTGTGAGATAAAAGATTTATCTCATCAATGACACCTTTGACCTCTTTTTCATCACCAAAAAGAGATACCAACCTTATCTGATCTTTAGAGAGTATCTCTATCTTTGCAACATCCTCCATAATCAGAGATTCTGAATTTTGGTTTGTAATATATGCATTTGACTGGCACATTGTTAATTCCCTCCAGAATATAAAATATTTTACTTTAGCATCAACCAACTATAAACTATAAAATATTGGAAAATATGGAAGGTCGATTTAAAGTAAACAATCCACCTTCCAATAAATATTAAGCATTTAAAAAAGTTTTGTATGCCCTAAAAGTTTCGTAAAGATCCACCTTACTTGAGATTTCAAATGTAGAGTGCATTCCTAAAAGAGCTGTCCCAATATCGATAACATCCATACCATACTCAGCAAGGAATTTTGCAACAGTGCCGCCACCCCCTTCATCTATTTTACCTAATTCACCAGTCTGCCATGTTATATTACTTTTATTAAGAATACTCCTTATCCACCCTACAAACTCTGCATTAGCATCATTTGCATTATATTTTCCACCTGAACCGGTAAATTTGGTAACACATACACCATAACCTATTATAGCAGCATTCTGCTTCTCATGAACATCTTGATACACTGGGTCAAGTGCACCATTAACATCAGCAGAGATTGCTTTTGAATTAAAAAGAATCTCTTTTAAGAGAAATTCGGAAGATGTATTAAAATATTTTTCAAGAATTTTTGAAACTACATATTCAATAAATCTTGCTTTTGTCCCTGTATTACCGTCACTCCCTATCTCCTCTTTATCTGCAAATAAAGCAACTATCGTATCATCAGAACTTTCAGACTGCAAAAATGCCTCCATAGAAGCATAAGCACAAACTCTGTCATCCTGCCCATATGCACCAATAAAACTCCTGTCAAAACCAACATCTTTGGCTTTAAATGAGGGCACCATTTCTATCTCAGCTGATAGAAAATCTTCCTCTATTAGATTGTATTTCTCGTTAAGAAGCTTTAAGATATTGAGTTTTATACCCTCTTTTACCGAATCATCTTCATCTGATAAAATGGGTATCCCACCACAAACAACAACAAGTTTCTCACCCTGAATAGCGTCTGATAATTTCTTATCCTCCTGAGACTTCCTCGATAGATGTGGGAGAAGGTCTGTTATTGTAAAAACAGGATCATTTTGCTCCTCTCCAATCACAATCTCCATCTTCTCTCCGTCTGCTTTGATGAATGTGGCATAAAGGCTCAATGGGATACTGAGCCAATGATATTTTTTGATACCACCATAGTAGTGAGTCCTTAAAAGAGCAACCCCTGCATCTTCAAAAAGTGGATTTTGCTTCAAATCGAGTCTCGGAGAATCAAGATGTGAAACTACTATTTTTATACCCTTTTCGATACTATTCTTACCAACTTTGACAAGAGCAAGGCTTTTCCCTCTATTGGCTATAATTAATTTTTTGCACTTTTTATCAGCTTTATCTACAGTTTTGAAGCCACAACTTTTGGCTCTCTGTAGGATAAAATCAAATGCTCTACGCTCAGTTTTGGCATAGTTAAGAAAATTTTTATAATTCTCCGAAAACTCAAATATCTCCTTTTCAGAAGATTTCAACTTCTCCCATCCAGACAATTTTTTGATTTTTAGACTCTTTTCAAGATCTTTTATACTCATAAATACTCTCCTATCTCCTATTATATTTTAAAATTTTATTCTGTTCCATTGGGATTAACGTATTTTAAAAAGATTACCAAATAAGATAAACTGGATTAAAATTACATTTTTAAACTTTTTAAACAATAACAGATAATCAAGAGGGGTAAAAAACTGTTATTAATAGATTTTCCTTAATATATTAAAAGTAAGGAAGCAAGTAATCTATATTAATGACAGCAAAATGTAAATATTTATACGTCCCTGCTTAATTAGAATTTTTTTTGATTTAGCATATCTAAACTTTAAATTCAATAAAATTAATAATGGCATTCTATTTGCTAAAAAGCAAATAACAACATCGAAGGAGAAATTAGAGATGAATCACAGTATATACGTTGCTGCTTCAGGTGCAATAGCAAATGATAGAAAATTTGACATAATAAGCAACAACCTTGCAAACGTAAATACCAATGGCTTCAAAAAAAGCACAATATCTTTTGCTTCTATGCTCCCTCTTGAAGACGATACAAATCCCCTCACAAAAAATGAGAAGAAGAGTGAAAGTTTTAGAAAGGGTGAGTTTAACACCTTCCCCTTTATTAACAAGGTGAAAACAGATTTTTCAGGGGGATATATAAAGGTTACAGATAATAATCTTGATTTTGCAATAAATGGTGAAGGTTTTTTTGCAATCAAAGATAAAAATGGATCGGTCAAATTAACAAGAGATGGAAATTTTACTGTAAATAAAGATGGTTATCTCGTTACAAGAAATGGGGAAAATGTATTAGACTCAACTATGAACCAAATTCAGATCCCTCTTAAAGATGCAAAATTCATCAATGTTGATGATAGTGGAAATATCTATGTAAATGATAATTTTATTGCTAAAATAGGGGTTAAAGATATTGAGGATAGGAAAGAACTTGAAAAAGTAGGTTACAACAGCTTCAAGGCAAAAGATGGGATAAATCTTATTGATGCTAAAGATTACACCGTATCACAAGGTTCTCTTGAAGGTTCAAATGTGAATGTAGTCAAAGAAATGACAGCAATGATTGAGGTAATGAGGTCATTTGAAGCCTCTCAAAAAATAATTACTACAGTTGATTCACAGTTAGACCAAAAAGCTGTTAGCGAAATAGGAAGAACAGTATAAACTTTAAATAAAAGGGGGAAATTCTTATGTTAAGAGGACTATGGACAGGTGCAACAGGTATGATAACCCAGCAGACAAACATCGATGTAATTGCAAACAACCTTGCAAATGTCAATACTTCAGGATTTAAAAAATCGAGAGCTAATTTTGAAGATCTGATCTACCAGACATTCAAACATCCAGGGACTTTATCTGCATCAGGTAGTGAAATTCCAACAGGAATACAGGTAGGACATGGCTCTAAAACAACTTCTGTTGAAAAGATGTTTACTGAAGGTGATTTTCAACATACAGGAAATGAACTCGACTTTGCTATCGAGGGGAAAGGATTTTTCAAGATAACTCTCCCTGACGGGACAGACGCATACACAAGAGATGGGTCATTTAAGATAAATAGTGCTGGTGAGATGGTAACTCCAAATGGTTACAAACTCTCACCCAACATAGTTATCCCAAATGATGCTGTAAATATAACTATATCTGAAGATGGGACTGTATCTGTTCTTCAGGCAGGACAAACAGCAATGACACAAGTTGGCAACATTACTGTTTCCACCTTTATAAATCCATCTGGGCTTAAAGCAATTGGGAAAAACCTTTTTAACGAAACTGCGGCAAGTGGAGCTCCCACAGATTCGACACCGGGAACTAATGGGACTGGGACAATCTCTCAAGGATTTCTTGAAATGTCAAATGTGAGTGTAGTTGAGGAGATGGTGAGTATGATAGTAGGTCAGAGAGCCTATGAGGCAAACTCAAAAAGCATCTTGACCGCTGATTCTATGCTTCAGACTGCAATAAATGTAAAACGTTAAAAAACTATAAATTAACAATATTAAGGATAGGGGGAAGCAGATGAGAAACTTTATATTACCATTAATTATACTAATACTCTTTTCAAATGCAGGCTTTGCCTCTGTAACAGATAGTGGAAACAACCAGAAAAAAGAGGTGATAGTGAGATTAAAAAATAAAGTAGAAATATCTGATACTACTGTAAAACTCAAAGATATGGGCACTATAATCGGAGACAATAGGTTAATGGATATTGAAATAATAGAAGTGCGCGGTGAAAAAGAGTCCTTTATGATAAATAAAGAACTTGTTCAGAGGAAGATATCTGAATTTTATCAGAAGAAACAGGAGAAACTACCTGAATTGAAGATAGTATCTGATAACCTTATAAAGATATTTAAGAAAAGCTACTATATCTCAGGGGAGAAGATTCAATCTATCATAGAACAATTTTTAAAAGAGCACAGCAGTAAAATATTTTCTGGCAAAAAATGGAAAATTGCAAAGATATTAGCTCCCAATAGAATTAAAATTGAAACAGAAAAGGTTGACATCAAGGTCTCCACTGCTGATGACATTAATCTCAATAATATCCATCTCCTTATTGAATTCTTTGATGAGAAGAAGAGTAAAATAAAAGAGATACGTGTATCTGCAATAATAGATTTAGAAGAGAAATGCTGGGTATCAAAAACAGATATCCCTGTTGGCAAAATAATCACTCAAGATGACATAGAGTATAGTATAAAGAAAATTAAGAAATCAGAAAACAACGCTTTGTCAAATCCCTCTGATATTATAGGGAAACAGGCAAAAAGATTTATAAGGCAGGGTGAACCTTTCATTGAAAGTATGCTTGTAGAACCTCCAATGATAAATAGGGGGGATATTGTTGATGTTGCTGCAACAAACAACAACATCACAATAATCACAAAGGGTAAAGCAATGGAGAAAGGTTACTACAACAAACAGATCAGGATATTAAATCTATCAAGTAACAAAATATTTGTAGGGATAGTAGCAAATTATGGGAAAGTATCTGTTAATTTTTAGGGGGCTTAAAATGAATAATTTTACCAGACTCTTACTGATAATATTTACTCTTGGAGCATTGGTGAATGGATTAAATGCAGCTAAGATAAAGGACCTTACAAATATAAAGGGTGTTAGGAATAACCAGCTTATAGGTTATAGCTTGGTTGTCGGGCTAAACGGGACAGGAGATGATGGCAAAAAAACATCTTTCACACTTGAAGCTCTTACAAATATGCTTAAAAACATGGGGATAACTGTAAATAAAAAAGATATCGACAGTGATAATATAGCTGCCGTTGTCGTAACTGCAAATCTTCCCCCATTTGCAAAAACAGGGATGAAGATAGATATAAATGTCTCTTCACTCGGAGATGCAAAATCTCTTGAAGGTGGGATACTTCTTATGACTCCTTTAAGGGGACCTGATGGTAATGTTTATGCAGTTGCACAGGGTCCTATATCGACAGGTGGTTATCTTGCAGGTAGTGGTGGAGGAAAAAATTTCCCCACAACAGGGAGAGTTCCTGAAGGTGCAATAATTGAAAAAGAGGTGCCATTTTCTATTTTGGATAAAGATAAGATATTCTTGAGTCTAAAGAATCCAGATTTCTCTACAAGCTCCAAGATAGCATACACTATTAATTCACACTTTGGCAGTAACAGCATAGCATCACCTATTGACAGCTCAACTATAAAAATAGATGTTCCAAGTGACCAAAATATCGTAAATTTCATATCTTCTATGGAAAAGATAGATATTACTCCTGAAAAATCTGCAAAAGTCGTAATAAATGAAAGGACTGGCACAGTGGTAATAGGTGATGATGTTCAGATAAGCACAGTTGCAGTTGCACATGGAAATCTTAATATCCAGATAAAAGAGACCCCTCAAGTCTCACAGCCTAATCCACTTGCAACAGGGGAAACAGTAGTCACCACAAATAAAGAAACTAATATAAAAGAGGAAACAAGGAGATTAATGCTTCTTAATAAATCTGTCAGTATCAAAGATCTTGTGGCAGGGTTAAACAGAATCGGCGTATCTCCACGAGACCTCATCTCTATTTTGCAAGCAATTAAAGAAGCTGGAGCATTACAGGGTGAGCTTGTAATAATGTAAATTCTAAAATATTATAATTGGAGGAGAGCCTTGATAAATATAAACCCAGATGGGATATTAAATAAAAGAATGAATTCAAATATAGAAAAACTCGCTTCTGAATCATCAAATATGAAGAAAATGAGCAAGGAGAATGAGCAAGAGCTAAAAAAAGTCTGCAAAGATTTTGAAAGTTTTTTTATTAACTATATGTTTAAAGAGATGCGTAATACTGTCCATAAAAGTGAGTTTATTCCTGAAACAAACGCACAGAAAATCATTGACAGCATGTATTATGAGAAGCTTTCCGACTCAATGTCAGATGGCAGTGGCATAGGAATTGCTGATATGCTTTATAGCAACTTAAAAAGGGAATATTTTTCAAAATGAATTTATTGCAAATTGTTAAGTTTTATTATATCCTGCCGATAATTAAAAAAAAGCAGGAGGTATAAAATGAAAATAGACCCTAATGAACTCATTATCAACAAATCAGTCAAAACAGAAAAAACTGATAAAAAAGAGCTCCACAATCAGATACTCAAAGCTAAATCTGATGAAGATTCTGTAAGTTTTTCAGAGAATCTGAAAAAAGCTGAAGAAAAGGTCATTGACATACTCAACTATCCCGACAAAAGAGCTGAGAAGATAGAAAACTTAAAAGGGATGATAAAATCTGGCGAGTATAATGTTGATGTTCATAAGCTTACAGACAAAATAATTGAGGATCTTGTTTATGGAGGGTTTTATCAGTAAACAGGAGATTACAAATGAAAAATGTTTCAAAAACAACTATCCAAAAATGTATCGACCTATTAAGCTTGGAGTACAATTTCTACAAAGAGCTTCAAGAAGTATTGATTCAGGAGAGGAATGCACTCGTTAAAATTGGGAATGAGGAGCTTTCAAATATCAATTTCAGCAAGGAATCTATCCTTATAAACATAATCGAAGTAAAAAATAAACGTAAAGATATCATGCAGAACATAAGTGAATTACTAAATGTCGATGTCAACCAGATAAATTTGACATTTCTTGCAAACAATTTCGAAGAATTCTCAAGCACATTCATCAAAATCAGAGATGATTTCAAAAAAATTGGGGTTAAGATAAAATCCCTAAATGAAACCAACAAACATATAATCAATTCATCACTCCAATTCATTCAATCTTCACTTAATATAATATTCCAAGGTTCAAATAGGGCAGTTTATACGAATTACGGTAAAGTATCTGTCAACAACAATTATATTAAAAACAACCAACTATACAGTAGCAAAATATAACCTTAAATATAACTATTTCTGCTAAAAAAGGGGTGCACTAATGGGGGTTGGACTTCTCAATGCTCTATCCATAGCAAAATCGGGTCTTTTCACAAATCAATACCTGATCAATATCCATGGTCAAAATATTGCAAGTGCAAATAACGCCGATTATACAAAGAAGAATACTACTCTTGAAGCTACTACACCTATCTCTAATATCTCCCCCGGAGCAATAGGCACTGGTGTAAAAATTACAGATATATCGAGAGTTATAGACCAATTTCTTGAAGTTCAGATAAACAAGAATAATAGTGATGTTGGGAATTGGGATATTGTAGACAAATACCTCCAGCAAGTCGAATCAATTTTTAATAACACCGAAACTGGCTCTTTAAACGATTCATTCAACGATTTCTGGAATGCTTGGCTTGATCTCTCAAATAATCCATCAGATTCAGCAACAAGGATGGCTCTCCTTGAAAAGTCGGAGACGCTTAACGATTTTATTCACAACGGATACAGTCAGTTAAGGAGTATAGAGTCTACTGTAGAAACTGAAATAAAAGGGACTGTTGATCAAGTAAACACAATTATAAAAAATATAGCTGACTTAAATCAGAGTATATCAAGCAGTGAAATAGGTGGTAACAATGCAAATGATTTAAGAGATTCCAGAGACAAACTTGTTAAAGAGTTATCAACTATTATTGACATCTCTTACGTAGAGGAGGAAAATAATCAATTTAATATATTTCTAAACAATGGGACATCTCTTGTTGCAGGAATATTTTATAATGAATTGGCTGCAAAGGGTGATGCACAAACCGGCAATTTATCCTCAATCTTCTGGACAAATGGTAAAGGTGATGAGATAAATATTACTGATACAATAAGAAACGGGGAGCTAAAAGGTCTTTTATATACAAGAGATGAGCTCTTATCTGATTACAAAGAAAGATTAAATAACCTTGCCAACTCTCTTATACAAGAGGTAAACCAGATTCATTCTCAAGGGGTGGGTCTTAATACTTTTTCACAAGTACTTGGAACTGTCAGAGCTGAAAACAGTGATATCCCTTTTGAATATTCAGGTATTGCAAGTGATGTAACTAAAGGGAATCTAAAACTGATAGTTTTCGATCCTCAAGGTAATCCTGCAAGCGTTACTAATATAACAATAGATGATAATATCAATTCTCTTTCAGAGTTTTCAGATGAAATTAATAATAAGAATATAGCTAACATTTCATCAGCGGTAGTAGACAATAAACTTCAGATAACTGCTGACAATAACTATACTTTCGGTTTTGCAGATGACGAAACTGGAATCCTCTCGGCACTTGGGATAAATACATTTTTCCAAGGTAAAAATTATGAGCTTACAAACAATATCGATATAGTTGCTACCGATACAGCCTCCAGACTCTATTCAGTCTCCTCCTACGATTCAGATAAACTTAAAGGTGATAACTACACTTTAACCACAGATGGGACAACTGTATCAGGTATTACAAATAACTCAACTGGCGATAGTGTCGATTTTACAATAGAAACTATCAACTCTAAAAAAGTAGTTTTGTTTGACGGGATACGGGTAGACCTTGATGATTTTACTGCAAATACAGTCACAATCGAAAATGCTACTTCATCAAGCGTTAATGACTATGAGAATATGACAGATCATGTTTTCAGAATTGATTTTAATTCAGGGACTGCAAACATCTCTGTATTTGACATTACTGACAATATAACTTTATCATCTTCAGATTATGATACAACTACATATACAGTAGGAGGGACAAATTATACATCTGTAGATATTACAAAATTTGGAGTAACTGCTACCATAAAAGATGGAAGTTATGGAGTTCTTCAGATTACACCTGAAAAAACAGCTGCAAATTATATACAAAACAACATTACAGATACAGATTATATAAATGCAGGAAAGATTCAGACACCCCATTTTGACGATAGTGGAGCATCTGTAAAGATAGATTATATAGATGATATGAATTCAGCAGATATAGGCAACCTTACAAACAAAAGTTATACAATTATCCCTGACGGAGCAGGGCATTATACAATAACCGATCAAGATGGAAATAGTATTACCCCAGATGCAGAGGCATCTAATTCAGTTAAATTTGATGGGGTAACAATCATTTTTGAACATAATACAGTATCCGGAGATAAATATGTAGTTACATCTGGACAAGTGATAAAATCAGAGAGTGACAACAGAAATGCACTTGATATAGCATCTCTCAAAGATACTGAAACTCTCAGCGATGACACTGTCTCAATGAGTGATTACCTTGGCAATTTTATGACAAAAATAGGGTATGACCGATCAAACGCTCTTGGAAGGATTGAAGCGGTTAATATTACAAAGCAGAGTCTTTCTGACCAGAGAGACAGTGTTAGTGGGGTATCTCTTGATGAAGAGATGACAAAACTTATCCAAATTCAGCATGCCTACACTGCAACATCAAAGTTGCTTACAGTGGTTGATTCATTAATAAAAACTCTCCTCCAATCAGCATAGTATTTACAATATTTTTATATTGAAGAGATATTACTCACCCTTCCTAATATGGCAATTATTTTGCTTATAAAATTAATAAATACATTTTTCCCCTGGAGTCAAAAATGAGGGTTACAAATGGTGGACTTTACAGAAATATGCTTACATATCTCAAGAATCAGATGGAAAATATAGGGAATCTCAATGAGCAGGTAGCATCAGGAAAAGAGCTGATAAACTTAAGTGATGATCCCCTTGCTGTATCTGAAACTCTCCAATATAAAAAAACTCTTTCGCACATAGGCCAGTATAAAGAGGATATAACTTTCGGGACAGCATGGGTCAATACTACCCAATCCGCTCTTGAAAATATAGAGAGTCTTGCACGTGATGCAAAAGTTCTCGCAGAACAAGCTTCCACAGACACATATATCATTGAAAATAGAGAGCAGATATCTTTCTCAATAGATAGCATATCAGAAGAGATGTTGCAGAGTATGAACACCGATTTAAATGGTAAATATATCTTCTCAGGCTTCAAAACAGATGTAAAACCTTTTCAAACTGAAATTAAAGCGACAGACAGTCGTTACACTATCTCTGATTTTAATCATAGTTTTGACATTGATTTAAAAATTGAAGCTATCGATGCAACACACTATCAATTTAGTGTGGATGATGGAGAAACATGGGTCAATACATCTGATGGGACTGGATTTACATTCAATAGTG
Organism: Candidatus Methylomirabilis sp.; assembly: GCA_020722945.1. Taxonomy (GTDB): domain Bacteria; phylum DYJV01; class DYJV01; order DYJV01; family DYJV01; genus DYJV01. Next base: position 10,396 of record DYJV01000052.1, read on the forward strand.
AAAACTCTGTATTGGGGTTTACTGTCTCTACAACCGCAACTCCATCTCAAGGTGATCAAGTAGATATTTCTATTTCAAATTCATATAATGGGGATTATGGAAATATTGAATTGCAGAGTAACAAAGATAGTAAAGTAGCTATAAACATCAATGGGGAAGATGCCTTTACAAATTCAGACAACAGCAATATTTTTAAAATAATGGGCAATCTATGGTCAGGACTTGTAACAAATAATCGGGATCTGATTTCAAAACAACTTCCCAAATTTGATACTTTTGAAAAACATATGTTAAAAGAGCAATCAATTACCGGAACAACTCTTAACAGATTTGACAAAATTAAAAATGAGATCTTGTCAAATTCAGAACAAAATGCTACAGAGTCACTTTCAGATATAGAGAGTGTAGATGTAACTAAAGCAATGACAGAGTTGATCAGGAATCAAACCACTTATCAGGCAACTTTGAGAGTTACATCTATGATATCCAACTTAAACATAATGAATTACTTATAAAGATAGGACAAATTATGCTTGTATTAACAAGAAAATTAGGTGAAGCTATTGTAATCGGTGAGGATATCAAATTCAGAGTATTAGGGATACGTGGCACTCAGATCAAAATAGGAGTTGAAGCACCTGAAGGGGTATCTGTATATAGGGAAGAGCTTTATGAAAAGATAAAGAGGGAAAATATTTCAGCATCAGAGCTAAAAATTGATATTAACAAATTAGAAGAAATTTTTCTTGGGAGCAATAAATGAAGATTATTTCAAGCAGATTTGGAGAGATAGAAATTAATGAAGACCTCATCATAGAGTTTCCAGAGGGGATTCTTGGTTTTCAGGCTTTCAAAAAATTTATAATATTAACAAAGGATGAGAATCAGCTTTTCTGGTTTTTACATTCAGTAGAGAACAGTGATCTTATGTTTATAATCACAAATCCTTATTTTATATTATCAGATTATACTTTTGATATGTCAGAAGAGGATTGCAAAACTTTACTACTCGATGGTAATAATTCAAAAGAGCTATCAATCTTTACAATAACCAAAGTTGATAACAAGAAAAATTTCTTTATCAACCTGAAAGCTCCTCTCTGTATCAACTTCAATAAAAAGATAGGAAAACAGATAATTCTCTACAATTACAACTACTCTCATCAATACAAGATAAATGCAGCCGCAAAGGATGGCATAACAGACAAAATATCAAAAAACACTCAGCAAAAGAGTGAATACTCTGTAAGTATCAAGACAGATCAGAGTAAGGATTAATCATAAATATATCTTTCATATCGTCTGTTTCTTGATTAAGAAGAAGGACTTTCCTACCATCCAAAAATAGTTTATCCTCTGTTAAAAGTTTGATTGCATAAGGGAGAATTTTGTGCTCCTGATTAAGTATCCTTTTTTTAAGTGTCTCTTCTGTATCTTTTTGCAAAACAGGGACAACAGCCTGAACAATAATAGCTCCCGTATCAACACCCTCATCAACAAAGTGAACTGTGCAACCTGCAAATTTCACTCCATACTTGAAAGCTTGAACTTGGGCATCTTCACCTTGAAAAGATGGGAGTAAAGCAGGATGAATATTGATAATCTTATTTTTAAAAGCTGATATAAAATTTTTAGTCAAAATTCTCATAAACCCAGCAAGAACAACAAAATCAATATTATAATTATTCAAAATACGAATCAATTCATCTTCAAATGCCTCTCTTGATGAGAAATTACTATGTTCCAAGACCTCTGTGTTTATTTTATAATTCAAAGCTCTCTTTAATCCGTAAGCATCTTTATTGTTACTCATTACAACAGCTATTTCTGCATTGCTAATAAATCCACTATTTACATTTTCTATGATTGATTGTAGGTTTGTGCCACTTCCTGAAATAAGAACAGCAAGTTTCTTCTTCATACGACTCCTCCATTTAATCTAATACTATTTCAAAATTCAAAATTTAAATTATAAAAATAGACTATAAAAATAGACTCAAAGCACAAGCTGAAGTGCTCCAAGTGTAAGACTGAAAAAATATAACAAAAAAAGAAAAAAGAACAACCACCCCGCCGCTTTGCGGCACCCCTTAAGTAGAGGGGAATACCCCTTCAGGCTTTGCCTTCCACCCCTACACAGAGGGGAATAAAAAGAACCACCCCGTCTGGTCTGTGTTTATTAGCACTCAAGACAAGTCAGGATACACCTGCCATCCCCCGGAAGAACAGGCTGAAGGCTGAAGAAAAAAACAAGAGCAAAAAAATAAAAATAAAAAAAAGACCACCCCGCCGCTTTGCGGCACCCCTTAAGTAGAGGGGAATACCCCTTCAGGCTTTGCCTTCCATCTCTCACAAAAAGTGAAATTTACATTGGTTAGGAATATTCTCAATTTAAAATTCAACATTCATCATTCTCTATTCTCAATTCTCAATTCAAACACAATTTTGAAGATTGAAATCTTATAAGTAGTAATCAAAATATAAAGATACAACTGAAATAAAAGTGTCAAAACATTTTAATAATAAATAAATTCAAAAATTTATGCAACCAATTTTATAACATAATAAAATTTTTATAGATTGGAAAGATAGAAATTATTAAAGTATTAACTCAATAGAAATTTATCTAAAAAATATTAGTAATGATTTTTGTTATCTTGTTTTAAGATTATTCGTATCTTATTAAAATTAATAAACTTTAATAGTTTTACAAATTGACTTTAATAAACTATTATAGTATGTTGATATTGAGGATGTGTGTATAAAATATTTATATTTTACCTCTTTAAATAGATTATTAGCTTATCACTAATGACAGTTAAAAAAGATTAGTATTACTCTTATTATCCGTAACTACTTGCTCCAATAGGATACAAATTCTACCTCTTCATTTTTTCTTTTATTTTTGGATTAAAATAACTCTGAAAGATTACTCATTAAAATGAAAATAGCCCATATAGCAAGTGAAGTTTACCCTTTCTCTAAAACTGGCGGATTAGCTGATGTAGTATCTGCGCTACCACTTAGCCTCAAAGCAAATGGTCTTGAATGCTTTGTTATATCTCCACTTTACAAAAATATTATAAATAATTTTCCTCTCAAAAAAAGTAAAGAGAGCATTGACATTCAAGTAGGCACAGATATTTACAATATACAGATATTCCAATACAAAAAATCTGGGGTGCACTATATCTTCCTGTCCAACCCTTACCTTTTTGAAAGAGACGGGTTATATACCTCCAATGGGAAAGATTACAGTGACAACTGTTTGAGATTTGGTATCTTTACAAAAGCAGCACTACATTTTATTACTAATAGTATCGGCACTCTTGACATTATACACTGCCACGATTGGCAGACAGCCCTTACAGCTCCACTTTTAAAAACAGAATTCCAAGATATAAAAGCTAAAGTTGTTTTTACTATACACAATATTGCATTTCAGGGGATTTTTGATTTTTCTGAGTTATCGAAGTTAAATCTCGATACTTGGCTTTTCGGTTTTGGTGGTTTCGAATATTATGGTAAAGCCAACCTTATGAAATGTGCCATCATAAAATCTGACGCTGTTACAACCGTAAGCCCTACTTATGCAAATGAGATACAGACTCCAGAGTTAGGCTACGGTTTAGAGGGTGTTCTCTCAGAGCATAGCTACAAGCTTCAAGGGATACTCAATGGTATTGATTACAATGTATGGTCACCACAAAAAGATAAACATATTATCCAAAAATATTCTCAAAAATCTACAAAAAGGGGTAAAACTATAAATAAAGATTATCTACTTAATAGATTCAACCTCCCAAAAGATAAACCACTTTTTGGATTTGTTTCCCGTTTTACAAAGCAGAAAGGGATAGACATTACTATTGACATCATCAAGAAATTTCACAAAGATATAAATTTTATACTTTTAGGTGATGGTGATTCCTCTGTAAAGCAAGAGTTGGAGACTTTAAACTCTCTTAAAGAAGCAGCCATCCAATTTGGCTACAATGAGCCTCTCAGCAGACAAATTTATGCAGGCTCTGATTTCTATCTTATGCCTTCACTATTTGAACCTTGTGGGCTCTCACAGCTTATAGCAATGAAATATGGTGCTATCCCTATTGTCAGGAAAACAGGTGGGCTCTCAGACACCATAGTAGATATATCTTCTAATGGATATGGGATAATCTTTGAAGATTACACTACTGACAGTTTTGCAAATGCCATCGATAGAGCATTATCAGTTTATCATAAAGGGGAGAGTGACCAATTTTACAGACTTGCAATGGAGAAAGATTTTTCTTGGAATGAATCCTCAAAACAATACATTACGCTCTACAAAAAATTAAGGGGGTAAAATATGGGCTTTCAGGCATTTATGGAGCAATCAAATCGTAACAATAGTGGGAATGAGGAGAATATAGTAGAGTTGTTAAAAGATATGATTTTCGAGGGGAACAACTACACCAACAACCTTTTCAAAGTAGAAACATACACTACCCCAAAATATGAGGAGGATATATCTATTCCAGATAGATACGGGATAGATTATATTTATCTCCTTCCTATAAATCCTCAAAATATCTATATAATATGGGAGATTACTTTGGCAACCTTAAAAAATACCATAGCAGATATTAACAATATCAGTGACATCCAATTACTGCTGCGTGTATTTTACGACAAAAATAACTTTGAGGAGATAGCAATTAAAGATATTGGAAACTACTACTATTCAAATAATCAGATAAACGGCAGGTATGTCTGGGCAGAGTTGGGAGGGATATTCAATGGCTCTTTTATCAAAATATTGGCTACAAATAAAGTTTTAATGCCAAGAGATTATTTATCTGATAAGTTCTCTACATACTGGATTAATAAAGAATCTTCAGACAAGATTATCTACCTTTCAATATTTAATCTTTCAGAACAGCATAGTAGTATTGAGCTGCAAAGAAAAATTTTTCAAACATTAAGTTCTGATCTTACAAATAGGGGATAATTATGAACGGATATTGGACACTCGTATTACACTCACATTTACCATTTGTCAAACATCCAGAGTTTGACTACTTTCTTGAAGAGCATTGGTTTTATGAAGCACTCACTGAATCTTACATACCACTTCTACTCAATTTTGAAAAGCTACTTGAGGATAAGATAAATTTTAAGATTACTATTTCGCTCACTCCTCCACTCTGTGAAATGTTTACAGACAATTTTCTCATGGAAAGATTCTTTAAATATCTTAATCGGAATATAGAATTGTGTCAAAAAGAGATAAAAAGGACCAGTAATCAGCCAGAGTTTAACTCTCTTGCCCATTTTTATCTTGAAAGATACATAAAAATCAAAAATTATACATTTGATAATTTACAAGGTAATATCATAAACGGTTATAAGAAATTCATACAAAGTAAAAATATAGAGGTAATAACATGTGCGGCAACACACGGTTTCCTACCATTTTTAGGGGTTAACAGCAAAAATAGCTCTGCACAGATAAAGATAGCTGTAGATTCATACAAAAAGCATTTCTCAGAGCAGCCAAAAGGTATATGGCTACCTGAATGTGCATACTACAACGGACTCTCAAAAATATTAGCTGACAATGGAATAAAATATTTTTTCATTGATACACATGGGATAATTTTTGGTTCACCAAGACCTCAATATGGTATTTATGCACCTATTTACACAGAAGATGGTGTTGCTGCATTTGGAAGAGATCACAATTCATCAAAACAGGTATGGAGTTCAAAAGAGGGATACCCGGGTGATTACAATTACAGAGATTTTTATAGAGACATCGGTTACGATCTCGATTTTGATTATATACATCCATACATAATCCCTGACGGCACAAGAGTTTTCACAGGAATAAAATATTACAAAATAACAGGTAATACCGATCAAAAAGAGCCTTACAATCCCAATAATGCTTATTTAAGGACAGAAGACCACGCAAAACATTTCATTTACGAACGTGAAAAGCAATTTGAGACCATCGGAACACTTATAGATAGACCACCACTAATAGTTTCACCCTACGACGCAGAGCTTTTTGGACATTGGTGGTTTGAAGGACCAGATTTTATATACAACATATTCAAATATATGGATGGCAATCCGCACATAATACCGATTACACCTTCTGAATACTTATCCCAATACAACAGGAATCAAGTAATCTCACTTAATCCATCTTCTTGGGGGGACAAAGGATTTTATGAAGTATGGCTCAATGCTTCAAATGATTGGGTATATAGGCATATCTTGGTATGCAGTGACAAAATGATTGAAGTTGCAAAAGATTATAAAGATGAGAGTGATAGTATCAAAAATCGATTAATCAACCAGCTTGCAAGGGAGCTTCTGCTTGTTCAATCAAGTGACTGGACATTTCTTATGACCACCAAAACAGCATTGGAGTATGCTACAAAAAGAGTAAAGGAGCATATCCACAATTTTAATAGATTGCTGAGTATGCTTAATAATGACTCGATTGATACAGATTATCTTTCCAAACTTGAATTCAAAAACAGCCTCTTTTCTAATTTTGACCTTAAAAAATATTTTTTGTAAATAAAAATTGACAGCTGTAGGGAAAAGTAAAAAGAAAAGCAAGGAGAAAATAGTTGATAGGGGTTAGTTGGTAGTTGTTAGAAAAAAAATTAAAAGCAAAGAGGTTTTATCTTTTTTTCTGTTCTAAACACTAAAAACTATCAAATGGTAACCATTTTCACATTACACTCTAATTCCCCTCTACTCAAGGGGTGGCACCGT
>DYJV01000131.1 GCA_020722945.1 Candidatus Methylomirabilis sp.
AGATAAATCAGGGGTATTAACTAAGATTTTCATTTATCTTCCATTCTTATTTTTTGATAATCAAGATAAAGCAATGCCAAATACATAGCCAAGTATAAATCTATAATAAAATAGTGTCCACCTTGGAAAATATTTAGAATAATAAAACCAATATAAATAGTTATAGCTGTTTGATAAAATTGTGACGACTTTCGTTTAGTAATAAATTTATACATTGTCAGCAAAAATATAATAAACAACACAAAGCCAATCAAACCGCTTTCTTGTAAAGACTGAAAAAATTGATTGTGGGCAAAAATCCTATTTCCAATTTTTTCGAACATTAGTTCTTTTGCTTCTTCCATACCTAAGCCGATTAGTTTTTCATAAAAATTTGCTTCATTCCAGTTGCTATAGGCGCTATACCATATCAAAAATCTTCCAGAACCTATTTGTTCTAATTGATCCTCTGAACTATACTGTCGTTCGTTGTAAATAGTTTTATCTGCAAAACGCATTTGTAAAACCGGTGAATTGAGATAGACAATATATAATCCAATCAATCCAATAATTACTATTGGAACATATCTAACTAAAATAGTTGCCAGTTTTTTATCTTTGATATAGATAAAATACAAAGCGATAAAATAGATCAAGAACCCCGTACGCACATATGTTTGATACAAGGCATATAATCCAACCATCAATAAAAGATATAATAGAATTCTATTTTTCAAAATACGTCTTTTTGCCAATGTATTTGTAAAAATAATCAATGCAAATGCCAATGTGATAGATGCGGCATGTGCATTTTGAAAAATACCAATAAATCCGAAGGTTTCTACTCCATATATTGACAAATTATATCCTTCCTTTAATGGAGACATAATGCCGAGCAAAAATGGAAAAGTACTCAAAAGAATAAATATAGAGAGTTTATAACTCAGATTCACAATCCACAAATAATCGCCCTTGGCTTTGCTCTTGACAATAAAAAATTGCGTAAACAAGCCAATAAACATAGACTTCAGAACTTCGGAAATCTGAGCAACTGCTGATGTAATACTGGCAAAAGTAGTGGCTGTAAGCAAAAACTTCGCACTATAAAGATAGTTATAAAATACAAAATTTTGGAAAGAATATGATCTTGACCGCAAAAGGAAAATAACAATAAATCCCATCAATGCAATTTTCCATAAAATTGCAATTTTCACTCCACCAATGTCAAGAGGCTCTACATAAAATAAAATAAAAAATAAAATAAAATAAAAAATATTTTTTATCATCTAATTTGACCTATCAATCAGCCGTAAAAATTGACTAGCAACATTTCGTATATCAAACTGCTCTAGATCGACAGAGATGGCAAGACTATAATCAGTATTAAAAAATTTCATCAATATCTCTACTGAGAAATTTAACTGATCAAAACTGTATATCGGCCTTCCGGTCAAGCCGTAATCGATTAATTTACTAGGGGCCTGCGATTCTGAAAGGTTTTCTAGATTAATCAAAAAGTCCATTTTACTCAGTTCATAGATCGCTTCTTCTCGCGGGATCATGTTATGAATGACGAGTTTATCTCCCAATAATTTTATATATTTATTCAAAAGTTTCATGTTGTTTGAATTCGTCGTTTTCGTATAGATCACAAACTTGAAATCCACCCCTTTTTGATAAAGTTTATAGAGATTTTCCAGTAAATCGGTGGGATTACGGATATCTTCATAAAATGTCCCCGCATAGGCAAAAGTGGGAACGGTATTCTTCTGATAGTCAGCTTTGCTTATCTCGCTAAAATCAAAGCCCTGCGGGATGACTTTGATATGTTCTTTGTCTTTAAATGTAGTGTAGACCGATAATGCCTTATCTGTAGGGATGGAGATATAATCAAATCTGGATGCAATAAACCTATCGATCCAATAGTAAAGCGGGCAAGCAGGCAAGGCAGGATTTTTATACAGCGGATCACCATAATCTGCAACCTTGATAGCAGATGCCAATTGCTTATTTATCCCAAATGCCATCGTTGCTCCTATATGCGTATCAAAAGGAAAGGCAATAGAAAGAACAATATCATAAGCTTGCTGCTCTTTTTTGAGTTTTTTATAAACGGCATAAAAATAAAATTTCAAACTTCTACCCGATGGAAATAAACAATATGTCGGCGTTCTCAGTAGATACCGAAGCATTTTTCGGACAAATGTAGGTTCGGAAGCACTCACTGAACCGCCACTGATATCTGCCGGTTTGCCATAATCCACGAAATCAACTGAAAAATTATATTTTTGACATACTTCACTGTAATCAAAACCGCTTTTCGGCAATAGAACTTTTACATCATGTCCCTGTCTTGCAAATTCTTTTGCCAGCTCAAACGCACGAAATGCTCGTGGGGTGATGTCGGGATAAAAATAATAGGTATTTATAAGTATTTTCATCTTCCTACCATCCCTCTCAACTCCATCAAAAATCCTCTATTCCATAACCGA
>DYJV01000004.1:0-2701 GCA_020722945.1 Candidatus Methylomirabilis sp.
GGCGATTCCTGCAGGAGTTTACCCCTGTGCATACAGGGGCAGGAATGACAACTGGTCTTATTTTTACAAAATAATGAATTATGCAACAACTCTAATATCTATTTCAATTGTATTTCTAATATCTCTCTAAAAAGTGAACCAAGTGAACCACCGTCCCCAGAACTAAAAAAATCATTTCGAGTGCGGTTAGAAGGGAGCCAACCGCACTCTACTCTGATTCGGATGCGATATTTGTGAACGAATCTCTACTAATCAAAGCATACACTCAAGCAGCTATTAACTGTTACACTACTATTAGATAACAAAAAGTCTAAAAATCTTACAAAAAAAATTATATTTTTGTAATTCTAATTCCGATAATTTTAATAGTTATAGAACGAAAAAAGTAAAAAATACTTGATTTTTAATTTAATATGTTGTATAATTTAGGTAAATAGTTGGAAAAGGAGGTCCCAATATGTTAAAGAATTTAGCAGTCTTAGTATTAGCAATTACACTCGTCACTTCTGTTCCACTTTTTGCACAACAATCATCAAAGGGAACAACAGAAAGCAGTGTGAGCAATATGAGCCTTGGTTGGCCATTTGACAGATATTCTGGTTTTGAAAATTATGCTCAGGAACTAATTTTTAATCGAGATAAAGGCTATGAATATCTTGAACAAGCAAGGAAATATTATTTAGAAGGATACAACCTGATAAAAAGATACCAGATTAACCCCGAGAAATATGACCCTTATGAAAGAGACCCATATAAAATTGAGTCAGGTTCTCCTACTGATTTAAGCATGCGACAAGATTTTGCTCTTGCTCAAGTCTATTTTACTCGCGCATTAGATATTACTGCCAGATACATAGATTGGGATAATAAAATCAACCAGGAACCGTTATATAAAAGCCTTGTAGAAAACTGCTATAAAAATGTCATATATACTGCCGTATATAATGGGAACTTTAATATAGCAATGAACTTTTTACAAGAATATAAAAAACATTCACCTGATGAAAATTTTGTCGATGAATGGAACGCAAGAATTATGGGTAATTTGGTAAAACTTCATGAGAAATATTCCTGGGCCTTTGTTGGTAAACTTTCTGCAGATAATATGAAACGTGAACATAGAAAAATGTTAAACGATGCAATTGAAAAAAAATACGCGTCTGATGAAAATATTAAAACAGAACTTGAAAAAAGAATATATCCTGATGAAGTAATGGCGGCGGAAACAACAACCGATGAGAAATCTACTGAAACTAAAGAGACTACAACGCCCGAACAAAATCCTAAAAAGTAACTTAATTGCAAACTAATAAATATAAAATCATTTTATTTATACTACTTTTTCTTATATTGATAAGACTTGATAGTGGAGAGGGTGCCCTAAATAATGGGTTAGATATAATCAAATACCTACCGTCCGAACCGAGTTACTCCTTATATATTAAATCACTTAAAAAAGTATGGAATGATTTTGAAACATCATACTTCTGGCAAAAATATAGATTAACAAAAAATGGGGAAGAGATAGATAGAACAATTAATTCAATATCAGCTTCATTTTTCATTATTGGTTTAAATTTTAACGACTTGTTGGAAATTTTTTCAGGTGATAGCTCACTCTCCCTATGGATATCAAACAATTACATTACAAGTTACCTTTACCTTATAAAATCTACCCAAACAATATCACAGTTTATCGAAAGATTAAACTATTATGCTATTGCCAATAAAATAACATACAATAAGTATAATTATAATAGTTATGAAATTATAAATTTTTCCAGCAAAATGTATATCGCTTATTCAAAAGAGTTTACACTTATCTCCGATGACAGAATAAAAATAGAAAAAACAATAAATAATATTGAAAACAACAATAACAATATTCCCCTTCAGTATAATGATAAATTCTCTAAAAACAAAAATATTATTTTATGGAACAATATAAATAAATCAGTATTCTATTCAATTGAATTTAAAAATTATCTTGATATTGAAGCACTCTCTAATTTAGATACATCTGATACAAATGCACCTTTTAATTATAAAGAATTACAATTTATCCCACCCAATGTAAATTTTATCTCTTTCTCACACAACAGTGACAAAATCAACAATCTATTTTCCCCATTATTCGCCAGTATAGATACAAACCTCATTAAAATTGATACTGAATACTTTGAAACATTTTTCAATAATGTCAGTCCTCCCGGTGATGAAGTTGGAACTTTTGGAATTAAAATAACTTCAAAAAGAACCAATCTTTTGTTCGTTTTCAAGCCTTCAAATAATCTTGTATATTCTAATTACTTAAAAATAGGAACAGATAAAATAATTTATTACAAAAAGAGTATATACAAACTTACACAAAATCAGTGGAAATATTTTTCTATATATAACGATTATATCCTGATAAGCAACAGTTTAACATTTTTACAATCAGCAATTGAAAATTACAAAAAACAAAAAAGTTTCTATTATCTCCCTGAAATGCAAAAAATATTATCACACATACCTCTTAAAAGGGAAAAGGTCTATTCATTCGTATGGATAGACCTGAAAGATTATATAATAGAAAAGTCATTTTTACATCCACAAGATAAATGGACATTATACAATGCATACAGAAAAACTTTTTCCAAACTGATAGTTTACAGTTATAAAACCGATATATATCTTAATACAAATCTAAAAACCTATT